>NZ_JBFLUG010000094.1:0-30207 GCF_041008525.1 Parafrankia sp. FMc2
GGACGGGACCGGCGAAACCGCACCCACCCGACCTTGGGTACCCGTACCTGCGACCAGCGGCCGTTGACCCGCCGCACATCGGCGGGCTTCACCGCAACGATCCGGAAACCCTCGGCCCGGCCCCGTCTACGAAACGACGGCCGCCGATGCGAACCACGAAAAAAGTGGGCCATCGCCGTCGTATAGTCCCGCAGTGCCTGCTGCTGCACGATCACACTGCCTGCCGCCAGCCACGGATTGTCTCCCCGCGCGTCGGTGAGCTGCCGATTCTGCTCCACATAGCCGGGAGCGGGCCCACGGCGTGGATTCCACCACGCCCCCTGCTCGCAGGCCAGGTTCCACACATACCGGGCATGCCCGCAGTGCACCAGCAGAGCTTCTTCCTCCGCCACATCGGGATACAACCGGAACCGGGACACGACCACACCCTAACAGCTATCCCCAAACAAACCGCACACCCGCCTCATCGAGACCACGAAAGGAAACAGACACCCTCAACCGCGAGATGATTCACCTTGAGCGCCGTTTCCTCGAACGGCAGTCCGCCTGACGGCGAATCGCCTACCAACGCCCCGCTGCACGGGAAACCGGATTCCTCCCCGGCCTGAAAGCCGAGGCATCCTCCGGGAATTTTGGTGAGCAACGCCGACCGGCTCGGTGTCGACCTCGGCTCCGTCCAGGGTGTCGTTCTCAGCCACGGGCACTTCGACCACGCCGGGGGCCTTGCCGGGCTCGCCGGCCGCCGGGGGGTGCGCGGCCTGCCAATGACCGTCCACCCGCAGGTCTGGACGCGCCGCCGGCTCGCTCCGCCCGGCCTGGAACCGTCCGAGCTGCCGACGCTGAGCCGGCGCGCGCTGGAGTCCGAGGGTTTCCAGGTGATCGAGCGGCGCCAGCCGTCACTGCTGGTCGACGGCCACGTTCTCATCACCGGCGAGGTCGACCGCACGACGGACTTCGAACGCGGGATGCCGCCCCCGCACCAGGGGTGGAACGGCTCCGCCTGGCAGCACGACCCGCTCGTCCTCGACGACCAGGCGCTGGTCGTGCACGTGCGGGGCCGCGGTCTTCTCGTCCTGACCGGCTGCGGGCACGCGGGCGCGGTCAACATCGCCCGGCACGCCCTGCGGCTGACCGGGGTCGATCGGCTGCACGCGCTGATCGGCGGGCTGCACCTCAGCGGCCCCGCCTTCGAGCCGGTCATTCCCCCGACGGTCAGCGCGCTCACCGAGCTGGCACCCGACCTCGTCGCCTCCGCCCACTGCACCGGCTGGCGCGCGCAGGGGGCCCTCGCCCTGGCGCTCCCCGACGCCTGGGTCCCGAGCAGTTCCGGCACCTCGTTCCGGCTCGTTGCCTGACCGCGACGGAACACGGGCCGGCCGGGCACGCCGGGCACGCCGGGCACGCCGGGCACGCCGGTCGACGGTGTGGACGGCGGCGACCGCGACCAGCGTCGCGACGCCGCCGAACCACATCGCGGCGCGGGCGTTGACCTGCTCGGCGAGCACCCCGACGAGCAGTGAGCCGAGCGGCGTCGACCCGATCATGATCGTCGAGTAGAGCGCCATGACCCGCCCGCGGAACACCGGGTCGCTGCCCAGCTGGATGCGGTGGTTCGCGGCCTGGGCGAAGTAGATCACCCCGAAGCCGGTGACGCACAGGCCCGCCGCCGCGGTCGCGAACGTCGGGGCCCATCCGGTCAGGGTCATCGCCACACCGAGGCCGACAGCCGCCCCGTTCACCAGCCCGGCCGACGGCCGTTCCCGCCGCCCGGTCGTGACCAGCGCCGCCACCAGGGACCCGCCGGCGAACGCGGCGGTCAGCAGGCCGAACGCCGCCGCGTCGGCGTGGAACACCGTGCGGGCCAGCAGTGGCAGCGTGAGCTGGAAGTTCATGGCGCACAGGCCGACCGCGGCGACCAGGACCAGGGGCAACGCCAGGTCGTCGCGGGAGGCGACGTAGCGCAGTCCGTCCACCACCCGCACCCGCGTCGGCGGGCGGGCGGCCCGCAGCAGCTCCGCGGGCCGCATCATGCGCAGGCCCACCACCGTCGCCAGGTAGCTCACCGCGTTGACGACCATCACCGGCCCGGGGCCGAACGCGGCGATCAGCAGGCCCGCGAGCGCCGGGCCGGCCACCCGGGCCAGGTTGAAGTAGGCGGCGCTGAGCGCCGAGGCGTTCGGCAGCAGCTCCGGGCCGACCATCTCGCTGATGAACGACAGCCGGGTGGGGATCTCGATGGCGCTCGCCACCCCCAGCGCCAGCGCGAACAGCTGGATCTGCCACAGCGTGACGCCGCCGCTCAGCACCAGCAGCGCGAACACCAGTGCCAACCCGCCGGAGACGATGTTGGCCAGGGTGAGCAGGAGCCGTTTGTCGTACCGGTCGGCGAGGCGGCCGCCGAGCAGTGTCAGCAGCAGTGACGGCGTGAACTGCAGGGCGGTGACGACGGCGAGCGCGCTCGCCGAGTCGTCGGTCAGCTCGAGCACCAGCCAGTCCTGCGCGACGACCATCATCCAGGTCCCGGCGACCGACAGGATCTGCCCGACGACGAACAGCCGGAAGTTACGCACACGCAAAGAACGGAACGGGTTCAAGGTCCTCCTCGCCGCGGCTGGTCAACGCGGCCAGGCCCCGACCGGGCGCACGGGATCGCCCGGCGGCCCTCGGCTCGCCCTCTGAGCATCTCGCGCAGCGGGCACCCGAGGGCCGAACCCGGAGGACCTCACCCGATCAGGACCGGTGAGGAGGATCTCACCCACAGAGAACCGGTCAGGGGAGAACCGGTCTCCGGAGGACCGGTCAGGGGAGAACCGGTCTCCGGAGGACCGGTCAGGAAAGCGCCACCAGGGCCCCGAGGGCGAAACCGACCGCCGCGAGCCAGACCAGGGTCGGCAGCACCCGCACCCATCCAGCCAGGGCGGGCGTCGGGCCTCCCCCGTGCTCGGGCGCGCCCTGCGGCGCCGGTGCACCACCCGCGGGCTGGGCCCGGGCTCCCGCCGCCGGCCCCGGCGGTACGGCCGGGGCCGGCGGGGCCGCTGCCCGGCCCGCCTGCGCCGGGACGGGGACCGGCCCACGGCCCGGTTCGGGCCCTCGCCCCTGACCGCTGAGCACGGTCTGGGCCTCGGAGTTGTCGACAACCGCCGGCGGACGCCGGACCGGTCGAGGTGCCCGCAGGGTGATCTCCGGGCCGTTGCTGCCCCCGAGGCGGACGCGGACCTCGCCGTCCACGGCGAACTCCTTCGCCCGGACGCCGTCCCGCCAGATGCCGTTGCTGCTCAGGTCACGGACGACCCAGCCGTCCGGTCCCGGCACGAGTTCGGCGTGACGGCGGGAGACCTTCCCGTCGGCCAGCGCCAGATCCGCCTCGCGGCCGCGGCCGATCACATGGGAACGGTCCGGGGCCAGTTCCACCGAGCCCGCGGGGGTGGTCACCCGAATGCTGCCCAGTTCCATCGACGTCACCTTCCTCAGGCCCTGAACACGGCGTTGTCGCGGACCGTCACCGCTACCGGGGGGAGTTTCGTCCTGGCAGGCCCGGCGACAGGCTCGCCGGTGCGTGCGTCGAAGCTGCTGCCGTGGCAGGGGCAGTTGATCTGGCCCTGGGCCACTGACGAGACCAGGCAGCCCTGATGGGTGCACACCGCCGAGAATCCCTGGATGCCGTCGCCGCTGTCCCGGGTCAGGACGATACCGGCGTCGCTGAGCACGACCCCGCCGTCCAGCGGAACGTCGGAGAGCTGGGCGAGGGGCCCGGCCTCGCCGCCGGGTGCGTCCCCACCACCGTTGGCCGCGGCCGTCGGAGGCTTCGGGTCCGCCGCGCTGCTGTTCGACGCGACGGCGAAGCCGGCGCCAGCACCGGCAACAGTGACGACGATGCCCGGCACCACCACTCGTCGCGTCGGAGTTTCCTGCGCCATCTACCGGCCTCTTTCAGTACTTCGGGATGTCGGGACGGGTGAAGAACCACAGCGAGGCGCTCAGCCAGAGCACCACCAGGGAGAGAAGGACAGCGGATCCGAGAACCGGCAGGGCCCATCCGGGCAGCCGGCGGGTGCGCAGTCCGAGCATCTTCGCGGCATAGGCGCCGTAGAACACACAGCCGACCAGACTGTGCACGAGCGTCCGGGTCTCGTTGCTGGCGAAGCCGAGCGCCCAGATGCAGTGGAAAGCGACCGGCAGCGTGAGGACGAACGCCACCGTGCCGCTCCACCGATGCAGGGGAGCGGCCCAGGCCGGGGCGCGGCCGGCGCCGGGGAGACGGCCCCACATCCACAGCGCCGTGGTGAGCTGAACAAGGAGAAGGAGAGTCGCTGCCGTCGTCAGCCAGGCCTTCATCGGCAGCGTTCCGGAGAAACCGAGGGTGAGCAGCGGGCGGCCCGCGGGGTCATGCAGGCGCGCGTACACACCCAGTGACACCGCGACTGCGACACCCACGAGCAGAGACAGGGCGAACCCGACCCCCGCCGAACCCGCGAGCGCCGCATCCGACCCCGTACTCCGATCGGATTTCTGTGTTCCGAGCGCCATCCGCCCCCCTCGTTGCACCGTCAATGTGATGACGCACTATCCAGCAACGGTTCGCGGTGGATCAAGCAAAGTCATCCGTCTGACAGACCATGGGGAAAACGGGTGCGGCCGTTGAGAAACGATGTCTCCACGTGGCCGCCTTCCGGCTGGCTCCCCACACATCATCGAACAGCACGCATACGTGAGGCTACGCAGGGTACTTATCGTTACCCAGGGTACGTATCGTTATCGGAGTCGCGGAAGCCGCCGCTGTGGATCCGCCGGGGCCGTGCCCGACGTTCCGTGCCCGACGTTCCGGCCTGCGTCTTCCCTACGGGGATGACGGCGTACCAGGAAGGCGCTCCTGCGCCGGCATGTGGGCCCCGCCCAGCCCGCTCGCCTGGCCCGGCCGGGCCGGGCCGCTCGCGCTCTCACTCCGCCACGTCGATGCCGGTGAGGCGGACGTTGCGGTAGGCGGCGAGCCGCTCGGCCTGGTCGGTGATCGACGCGTGCAGTGCCGAGGTCGCCGCCTGCCAGAGGGTGAGCTGGAGCGTGAGCCTGCCGCCCGACTGCCGGGGGCGCCACAGGCCGCCGATCTCACCGTCGACGAGAAGGGCACCGGGCCGGCCGAGGACCGGCCAGAGCGCCTTCGCCCGAGCCTGCTCCCCGACCAGGAGCGACCTGTCCCGGCCCTGTAGGTACAGGTCGTAGGGGCCGAGCAGCCGGGTCGTGCGCGCCGGGCCGGCCGTCAGGCCCGCCGTGTCCTCGGCGAGGAGCCAGCTGCGCTCGCCCTCGACCGTGACCTCGACCGCGTCCTGCGGCCAGTGGGCCTTCACCTCCTTCACCGGGGAGTCGAGGAACTCCGCGACATGCTTCGGGGTCGCCGGCCCGAGCAGCCGCAGGTACCCGCGGACGACGTCGAAGCGCGCGGGCACCGAGGCGGCCCGGGTGAACCCGGGGACCGGCCGCAGCACCGGCGGTGACGTACCGGGCTCGAGTTCCAGGCCGGCCCGCAGCGCGGCCAGCCGGAACGGCTGCTCGTAGAGGTGGGTGGCCTGGCAGGACCGACAGAAACGCAGGTAGGGCGGATCCATCAGCTCCGCCAGCCGACCAGACACCTCGCCCTTGACCATCGGCCCGGTGACCAGCGTGCGCATCGTCGCGGCCACGGACTCCAGGGCCTCGATCGGGCTGATGCCCGCCTCCCGCAGCGGCCGGGCGGCATCGAAGATCCTTTTTCCGGCGTCGGCGTCCGAGAACGGCGCGGTCGCCGCGGCAATACAGGGCAGGTCGGCTCGGCGGTAGAGGTGTGGGGCGCCGCGCAGGGTCCAGGCGACCGCGAGAGCCTCCGCACCGAGCGCGTCGACAGCCATCCCCCGCACCGCCAGTGCCCAGCGCCCTCCGTCGGGGCCGGTGTCCTGGACGCCGAGCTCCAGCACGGTGGCATCGGCCAGCGGCGTGGACTCGCGATCCAGGCCCTGCGCTCGGGTCCGGAAAGCGAGGACATCCGCCCGGGTGAGGCTGTCGACCATGCGGACACCGTAGACGGCCGGTGCGACAGAAAACGATGGTCCCCGCCCGCGGCGGCGCGTTCGGCCGCCACGGACAGGACCGCAGGTCTGACGGGACTGCAGGGTCAGACGGGACTGCGGGTCAGGTGGTGCGGTTGCCGTGGTCCTCGGTGATGCCCGTGATCGGCGCGTCGCTCTCGATACGCGCCTGGCGGGCGAGGGCGAGGCGGGTGCGGGCCGGCGGGTCCGCCGGGATGACCGGCAGTGACTGGCCGCGGCGGGACGCCTCGTGCTCGAGACGCGCGCGGGCCTTGGCGAGGGTGTCCTCGCTCGGCTGGAGCACCTGCTTCGTGTCGAGGGTGGCGGGGTGCTGCGGCAGCGCCCGCTCGACCCGGAACAGGACCCGGTCGCCGTCGGGCCCGGCATCGCCGACGAACGTGCGGAACCCGGCGAAGGTGAGGGACGCCCGGCCCTTCAGCTGCCAGGGCGTTCCCGCAGGCAGTCGCAGCAGGAATCCGTCATCGGTCAGGGAGAGGTCGAGCGCGCGCATCGGAAGGGGATAGCCGTCGTCGTCGAGTACCGACAGGTGCGCGGGGGTCCCGCCCTCCACGGCCTCCCGGGCGACGACCGGCCAGGGGCGGACCGGCCAGGCGGACTTCTTCATGCGCCCGGCGGGCGCCGGATCCGACGCCGGGAAGACCGTTCCGGGTTCGGCGGCCCACACCTGCGGCGGGCTGTCGAGCGCCGCGTGGTTCTCCCACCAGTACACCCGCTCGGGCTTGTTCTCGATGATGATGCGGGACCAGTAGGTGACCGCCTTCCGTGCCTCCTCCCAGGTGATGCCGTGGCTGATCCCCTTGTAGCCGGTCTCGGCGAGGTAGCGGACGGCGTTCGCCTGGATGTCGCTGTCGCGGACCGCGCCGTGCGCGCGCACGACCACGACCGGCTCCTCGGGCCTGCCCTCGATCAGCAGACCGACCTTCGGGTTGCGCCGCACCCGCTCGGCCTTGGCGGGGTTGGGCAGACCGGTCGCCAGGTCGATCGTCGACATGTCGTCGGCCGGGAAGTAGTAGGTCGGTGTGTCGATCGGGATGCCCGCCGCGGACACCGTGGAGAACTCCGCCACCACGCCCGACTCGATGAGACCTGACACCGCCGCGGGGAGATCGTGAAGACCACTCATCGCGCTGACCATCTCCTGTCATATGGATAGGTGCTGACGCGGCAGGCCCCTGGGGGGCGGTTGCCGCTCCGGCGGGATCTCAGCTCCGGACGACCGGCACCCAGTCGTAGGTCTCACCCTCGGGACCCATCGGGGAGTCGTGCTCCTCGACGATGCAGATCGGGTTCTCGTGGGTGGCGAAGAGCTTCTTCTCGTCTTCCATCGTGTGCGGCAGGCGCTCCGGGTCACGAATAAGCCGCTGCGAGGTCTCGAAATCCTCGCGACTGTTCCACCAGATCTCCATGATGCAGTCGTAGCCGCTGTCATGGATCTCACCCGTCACCGGGTTCTCGACCGGCGTGAGGTAGCGCCGCACGTACCGCACAGCGTTCGGAATGGCCGGCTTCCCTAATTTTTCCGCCAACCGCGTGTGATGGTTCTCGTAGTAGTCAAGGAACTCGTCCATAGTCATGTCGGGACGCTTGCGAAAGAAACATACCTGCTTGAACAAGAGGCACTCCCCTCTCTCTCCCGGAAACGGCGGGCGAACCTGTCCGAACGATCGGGACCAGCGTTCTCCGTGGATTCCGCCGGACGTAATCCTAGCAAGGATTACAATATAAAGAAAGGGTGGGTGCCCGGGCGGCGGTCGCCGATGGCGCAGGTACCGGACAGAACGGGTGATCCCGCACCGGCCCGGTCGGGCCCCTTCGCCGCGCGGCAGTTAGTCATCGTCGTGCCGGGGAAGCAGTGCTCCATGACCACCAGCCCTCGCACCTTCGGCGTCGAGGAGGAGTTCCTCCTCCTCGATCCCGACAGCCTCGCGGTGCGCGCCGCCGCTCCCCGCGTGCTCTCGCGGAGCAGCGGCCGCGGCGACCTCGACGTCGAACTGGACGGCGACCTCGACGTCGAGCTGACCCGGGAGCAGGTGGAGAGCGGCTCCGCCCCGCACACCTCGCTCTCGCTGGTCCGGGGGTCGCTGTGCACGCTGCGGCGCGCCGCCGCCCGGGCGGCCCGCGCCGAGGGCGTCATGCTCGCCGCGACCGGAACCAGCCCCACCCGCGGCGACCCGACACTCACCCACAAACCGCGCTACGAGCGGATGCGGGACGAGTTCGGCCTGACCGCCCGGGAACAGCTGACCTGCGGCTGCCACGTTCACGTCGGAATCGAGTCGCCGGACGAGGCGGTCGGCGCGCTCGACCGGCTGCGACCATGGCTGTCGGTACTCGCCGCGCTGTCCGCGAACTCCCCCCTCTGGCAGGGCGAGGACACCGGCTACGCCAGCTACCGCACCCAGGTGTGGGCACGCTGGCCCACGGCCGGGGCCCCCGCCGCGTTCGGCTCCGCCGCGGAGTACGACCGGGTCGTCGACCTGCTCGTGCGCAGCGGCGCGGCGATGGACGACGGCATGATCTACTTCGACGCCCGGCTCTCCCGCCACTACCCCACCCTGGAGCTGCGGGTCGCGGACGTCTGCCTCTCGGTCGAGGACGCCGTCCTGCTCGCGGCGCTCGCCCGTGGCCTTGTCACGACCGCGGCAGCTGACTGGGCGGACGGCCGGCCGGTGCCCGACGCCCGTCCGGAGGTGCTGCGGGCGGCGACGTGGCGGGCGGCCCGCGACGGCATCCAGGGAGAGCTGGTCGACCCCGTGTCCGGTGAGCTGGTGAAGGCCCGCGTGATGGTCGACCGGCTGGTGGACCGGATCTCCCCCGCGCTCGCCGCGGCAGGTGACCTCGCGGCGGTCGGCGGAATGGTGGACACCCTGTTCGCCCGCGGTACCGGTGCCGACCGTCAGCGTGCCATGCTGCGTCGCCGCGGGCGGATCGCCGACGTCGTGGACCTGATCGTGCACGAGACCGAGCAGACCGAGCAGACGGCGCAGACGGCGCAGACGGCGCAGACGGCGCAGACGGCGGCGGATGGTTAGGACGCGCTCAGCGGGCAAAGATCGCGGCGTGACCCTTTTCGGCATTCATGCGTCCCACGAACAGATCGCGCCCGGTGAGCTGGTACGGGCCGTCGCGTTGGCCGAGCGGGCCGGATTCGGCGCGGCGATGTCCTCCGACCACTTCTCACCGTGGAGCGCCCGGCAGGGCGAGTCGGGTTTCGCCTGGACCTGGCTCGGCGCGGCGATGCAGGCGACGGACCTGCCGTTCGGCGTCGTCACCGCCCCCGGCCAGCGCTACCACCCGGCGATCAGCGCCCAGGCGATCGCCACGGTCGCCGCCATGTTCCCCGGCCGGTTCTGGGCCGCGCTCGGCACCGGAGAGGCCAGCAACGAGCACATCACCGGCGACCCGTGGCCCGCGAAGCCGGTGCGGGCGGCGCGGCTGCGGGAGTGCGTCGACGTCCTGCGTGCGCTGTTCGCCGGGGAGGAGGTCACCCATCACGGACTCGTCACCGTCGACCGGGCCCGGCTGTGGACGCTGCCCGCCGACCCGCCGGCGCTCGTCGGCGCGGCCGTCAGCCCGGAGACGGCGGCCTGGTGCGCCGCATGGGCCGACGGCCTGATCACCGTCAACGGGCCCGAGGAGCGGCTGCGCGCGGTCGCCGACGCCTACCGCGACGCTGGCGGGCGCGGCCCGCTGCGCCTGCAGGTGCACCTCAGCTACGCCCCTGATGCCGGCGAGGCAACGCGCATCGCCCACGACCAGTGGCGTTCGAACGTGTTCGCGCCGCCGGCCTGCTGGGACATCGACCACGTCGACACGTTCGACGCGGTGTCCGCGCACGTGCCGCCGGAGGTCGTCGCCGAGTCCGTCAACATCTCCAGCGACCTGGGCTGGCACGCCGAACAGCTCGCCCGGTACATCGAGCTCGGCTACGAGGAGATCTTCCTGCACCACGTCGGCCAGCACCTGGACGAGTTCATCGAGGTGTTCGCCGGGTCCGTCCTGCCGCAGCTCACCGACCCCCCGGGCACCCCTGGCAGCCCCGGCACTGCGGCGACCCGTCCGACGGCACAGCGGCCGGCAGTGGCCCGTGCGGGGGCGGCGCACGCATGAGGCTGACCAGGACGGGCGACCTCTGGTGGAAGACCGCAGTCGTCTACTGCCTGGACGTCGAGACCTTCTTCGACTCCGACGGCAACGGCTGCGGCGACTTCCGCGGGCTGTCCCAACGCCTCGACCACCTGCACGAACTGGGCGTCACCTGCCTGTGGCTGATGCCGTTCTATCCATCCCCCGACCGCGACGACGGCTACGACATCACCGACTTCTACGGCGTCGACCCGCGTCTGGGCACCCACGGCGACCTGGTCGAGTTCCTGCGGCTCGCCCGCGACCGCGGCATCCGGGTGATCATCGACCTCGTCGTCAACCACACCTCCGACCAGCATCCCTGGTTCCGTTCCGCGCGTTCCAGCCGGGACTCGCCCTATCGCGACTTCTACGTGTGGCGGGACGAACCGCCGAAGGACGGCCCGTCCGACGTGGTGTTCCCGGACCAGGAGGACAGCGTCTGGCAGTACGACGACGAAGCCGGCCAGTACTATCTACACCGGTTCTACAAGCACCAGCCCGACCTCGACGTCACCAATCCCGACGTGCGCGACGAGATCGCCCGGGTCATCGGTTTCTGGCTGGAACTCGGCGTCTCCGGTTTCCGGGTCGACGCGGTTCCGTTCCTGCTCGAGACCGCCGGCGCGCTCGACGCCGAGGACCTGCCGAACCCCCACGACTTCCTGCGTGACCTGCGGGCTTTCCTGTCCCGGCGCAGCGGCGAGGCGATCCTGCTCGGCGAGGTGAACCTTCCGTACCCGGAGCTGCGCACGTTCTTCGGCGACGAGGACGGCGACGAGCTGACGATGTGCTTCGACTTCCCGGGTATGCAGCAGCTCTATCTGGCGATGGCCCGGGAGGACGCCTCCGTGCTCGCCGCCACGCTGCGGGAACGGCCGGCCGCGCCGAAGGACGGGCACTGGGCGACCTTCGTCCGCAACCACGACGAGCTGACGCTCGACAAACTGAGCGACGACGAGCGCGGGGAGGTCTTCGCCGCGTTCGGCCCCGACCCGTCGATGCAGCTGTACGACCGCGGGCTGCGGCGGCGGCTGCCACCGATGCTCGGCGGTGACCCGGCGCGCCTGCGCCTCGCCTACAGCCTGCTGTTCGCGCTGCCCGGCACCCCGACCCTCTTCTACGGCGAGGAGATCGGGATGGGCGAGAACCTGGCTGCCGAGGGCCGCCTCGCCGTGCGCACGCCGATGCAGTGGACGGACGGCCCGAACGGCGGCTTCTCCGCCGTCGAGCCCGGCCGCCTCGTCGGCCCGGTCGTCGAGGGCGACTTCGCCCCGGCGAAGGTCAACGTGGCGGCCCAGCAGGACGATCCCGACTCGCTGCTGTCCTGGTTCACCGCGATGATCCGCGTCTACCGGCGCTGCCCGGAACTCGCCTGGGGCGACGGCGCCGTGCTCGACTGCCCCGGCGCCCCCGCCCTGTTCGTCCACCGCAGCGACCTGGACGGCCAGACGGTCGTGACGGTGCACAACCTCGGTCGGGAACCCGTCGCCGCGCGCCTCCCGCTCGCCGGCGTCGAGTCCGGCGACCGGTTGACGCAGCTGGCCGGGTCCGGCGGCTTCCGCGGCTCCCACGGGTCCGGCGGCGACCTGACTGCCGGTGACGGCGGCGCCGTCGACCTCGACCTGGCCGGCTACGGCTACTGCTGGCTGCGCATCCGGCGCCGAGGGAAGGCCGGGACGGGCCCCCGCCGGTCACGCACCGACGCCTGACCGGACCGGGCTTGACCTCAACGGGACTTGAGGTTCCATGGTCGCGGGATGACGCTTTCCGATGGTGCCGCGGTTGTCCTGGGTCCAGGTGGGGTCGTCGGCACGGCCTGGCTGCTCGGGCTGGCAGCCGGGCTGCGCCGGGACGGGCTGGACCTCGCCGATGCCGGTCTGATCGTGGGGACCTCGGCGGGGCCGTCCTTGCCACCGGCGGCGACCCGCGGCGCCTCGCCGTCCTGCCCGAGCGGTCCGGCCCACGGGTGCGGCAGGACCCGCACCTGATGGCGGAGGTCTTCGCCACCCTCGGCGATCCTGCGATCGACCCGACCGATGCCCGGCGCCGCGTGGGCCGCATCGCGCTCAGCGCTCCGACAGCCCCCGAGGCGGCGCACATCGCCGACATGAGGTTCGTGCTCGGTACGGAGGCCTGGCCAGCTCAGCGGCTGCTGATCACCGCCGTGGAGCTGGAGACCGGTCAGCCCGTCGTCTGGGACGGTGGCAGCGGTGTTCCGTTGTCCCTGGCCGTCGCGGCGAGCTGCGCCATGCCCGCCGCCTACCCACCGGTCCTCATCGCTGGTCGCCGCTATATGGACGGCGCTCTCGCCGGCGGATCCCACAGCCACCTCGCCGTCGGCGCCGACCCCGTGGTGGTCATCGAACCGATGGCGCCCCGAGCCGGGTCGCCCGGTGGGCCGGCCGGCGCCGCCACGGTCGTGCGCATCGGCCCCGACAGTGCGGCGCAGGACAGCTTCGGCACCGACCTCGGTGACCGGACACGCTGGCAGCCCTCCTATCAGGCCGGTGAGCACCAGGCCACCGCAGCCGCCGCACGCATCCGTGAGGCGCTGGGACAGCACGCGACATGACATACCCCTCGAGCGGACCGGGGCATGGGGGCTGCCCGAGTCGACCCGGTACCCCCGTCAGAGAGCGCTCAGGCCGGAGCGCAGGGAACCGCGCCCGGTGAGGAGCAGCAGCAGGTCAGCGGCATCGGGGCCGCGTGCCGCCAGCTCCGCGGCAAGGTCGAGACCAGCGGCCAGGGCCGAGCCGAGCGGGGCCCCGGCCCCCGGCCCGCTGTCACCTGGGAGCGCACGGGCCAGGTCGAGGCCGTGCACGGTCAGTTCGAAGGTCCTCGTCGGCAGGTAGTCGACGAAGGCCATCGTGCCGACCGGGCTGCGGATCAGGGTGCTGTCCGTGGTGGCGGCCACCAGGGCCAGCACCCGGGTGGCGAGCGCGCCCACCGCCCTCGCCGGGTCCGCGCCGAGGGCCCGACCGGCGGCGCGGCCACGTTCGGCCACGGCGGCGGGATCCCCGAGGCCGGCCCGCGCCGCGAGGTAGTACTCCGCCGGCCCGGCCAACTCGTACGCGGCCGCGTCGAGCGCCGGGTCGGTGGGACTGCCGGCCTCCACGGCCTGCACGGCCGGTGCGGGCTGGGCGGCTGTCGGCAGGTAGGCCTCGATCGTCGACAGCGCCCGGCTGGCGTGGCCCACCAGGTCGCGCACCGTCCACTGGCCGAGAGCGGGGAGCTGCCAGTCCTCCGGGCCGACCCTCGCGACCAGTGCGGTGAAGGCGGCGGTGGCCTGACCGAAGGCCTCACGCCGGGCCTCGGACGTCCTGACAGCTACTTCGTCGATGCTCCGCATGTAACGACTTATAGTCGTTACATGAAGGGCGCGGCAACCGCTGTCCGGGTGCTCCCGCCGGGCGAGCTGCCCGACTGGGAGCTGCAGTTCCGTTTCCTCTCCGGCCGGCTCTGTCTGGCGTACACGGCGACGGTGGGCGAGCGCTGGCGCCGTAGCTTCGAACGACTCCGCACCGGTGAGGATCTTGGTCGCTGGTTCGTGGCCGCGGACCTGCTGACGGAGCCACCGACGGTCACCGAGGCGCAGCTGCGGTCCGCGCGCCGGTTGCGGGAGGCTGTCTACCGCACCGCGCGGGCCGCGATCGACGGCGGAGCAGCCGGCGACGGTGATCTCCGGCTGATCAACACGCACGCCCGGCACGCGGGCCTGGCCCCGCAGCTCACCGGCCTGGGCACCCAGCAGCTCCATCCGGGGCGCACCCCTGTCGAGGCCGCACTGGCGACAGTCTCGCGGGACGCCGTCGAGTTGCTGGGCAGCCCGGACGTCGCGCGGATACGGGAGTGCGCCAGCGACGAGTGCGCGCTGCTGTTCTTCGACGCCTCCCGGCCCGGCCGGCGCCGCTGGTGCTCGGACCAGGCCTGCGGAAACCGTGCCCGCGCCGCCCACCACCGGGCCCGCCGTTCCTGACTGCCGCCCGCGACACCCGCGACAATGTGCGACGATAACGGTGCGTCGGGGGGCGCACCCGCTGACCTACAGCCATGGAGATGCCGGTGATGGTCGCCGCCGCGCCCAGTCCTCCCTATTCCGTTCTCCTCGCCGAGGATGACCCGGGCGACGCGATGCTGGTGACCGAAGCATTCCTTGCCCGCGGTCTCGGGCAGGAGGTGGAGACGGTCGCCGACGGCGTCGAGGCGATGGCCTACCTCCACGACCCGGCTCTGCGAAAGCCGGATCTGATCATTCTTGACCTGAACATGCCTCGGATGGACGGCAGGGAGACCCTCGCCGCGATCAAGGCCGATCCGGCGCTGCGGAGCATTCCAGTCGTGGTACTGACGACGTCCGAGGCTCCGGATGACGTGTCAGCCAGCTACCAGCTGCATGCCAACGCCTATGTCTGCAAACCCCAGGAGCTCGACGAGTTCTTCGGCGCGATTCGCGCGATCGACGGCTTCTATCTGGAGCTCGCCCGGCTCCCCGGTCATCAGGCTCCCTAGCGGAGCTGCCGGCGGCTGTCCGTCCTTCGGGCAGAGGTAGGCGGACCCGGGCCGCGGTACTGCGGTACCCCGGGGATCGCGGGAAGCACCGGGGGCCAGGTTGTCCTGAAGACCGCGCGCCAGTTCCTGCGACACCCGCAGCGATGCCCGCGCCGTGTTCAGCGATGCGCGGAGACTGACCTCGTTGCTGGCTGCGCGTGCCAGCGTGGAGAGGGCCGCCAGTTCGGCGGGTTGCCAGACGTGCGGTTTCTCGTCGATCACGCACAGGCTCCCGATCACCTCGCCCCCGGGAGCAAGGATGGGAACGTGTTCGCTGGTTCGGCGCTCTCCGCTCCACCGGCCCGGGTGACGCGTAGCCATGTCACGGGCCTGCCGGGCTGCGGGGAGCGTCAACGGACTGCAATGGATAGCGCGGGATACCCGCCGTTTTGACGCCCAGCTGACCGTTCGGGGCCGCCGGTGCGTCAGTCGGGGTCGCGGCGTGGCGGCCTGGTGCGGACGATGCCGTCACGATCGCCGGGACCGGCGGTGGCGCGCACGTCGCGCAGGCTGACCGGCTCACCGCACTCGGAGCAGCCGAGCACGGTGTGGAAGACCTCCCCACAGCCGGTGTGCCGCAGCTGCAGGGGCGGACCGTCGGGAGCGGCGTGCCGGTCGCCCCACTCGCGCATCGCGGTCAGGACGGGCCACAGGTCACGGCCCTTGTCGGTGAGCCGGTAGTCGTGACGCGGGGGGTTGTCCTGGTAGGGCACCCGGGTCAGCACTCCGGCGTCGACCAGGCCGGCGAGGCGCTGGTTGAGGATGTTGCGGGAGATGCCGAGCCGCTTCTGGAAGTCGTCGAAGCGGGTCACCCCGAGGAAGGCGTCACGGACGATCAACATCGTCCACCACTCGCCGATGATCTCCAGCGTCTGGGCGACCGAGCAGTGCATGCCGGCGAAGCTCTTGCGCTCCATCACTCAACGCTAGTGGGTTGCTTGATAGAACTGCAAGCTCCTAGGGTGAGTTCCATGACAGAACTCATGGTGGAGCGGGCCGCCACCCCACAGTCGGCGAGGATGGCGTCCGGGCGCGCGGTGCTGCTGATCGTCTGCGCCGGCGTGATCCTGGTGAACCTCGATCTGTTCGTCGTCAACGTGGCGCTGCCGCAGATCGCCCGCGACCTCGGTGAGACCGACCTGGGCACGCTGTCCTGGGTCCTCAACGGGTACGCGGTCTGCTACGCCGCGCTGCTGGTGTTCTTCGGTCGGCTGGCGGACCGCTACCGCCGCGATCTCGGCTTCCTGCTCGGAGTCGTGGTCTTCACGGCGGCGTCCGCGGCCTGCGCGGCGGCCAGCAACGTCGAGATGCTGATCGGCTTCCGGCTCGCGCAGGCCGTCGGCGCCGCCCTCGTGACACCCACCTCGCTGGGTCTGGTGCTCGCCGCCCACAGCGCCGAGCGCCGCCAGGGAGCCGTCCGGGCGTGGACGGCCATCGGCGGCATGGCGGCGGCGATCGGCCCGGTGATCGGCGGTCTGCTGGTCGCCGCGAGCTGGCGGTGGGCCTTCCTGGTGAACATCCCCGTCGGTCTGGCGGCCCTGGTGGCCGGGCGTCGGTGGCTGCCGAAGCTGGCGGGGCAGCCGACGGAGCGGCCCGACCCGCTCGGAGTGGTGCTGGCGACGGGCGGCATCGGGCTGCTGACGGCGGGGCTCGTCCGCGGCGGCGACTGGGGCTGGACGTCCGCGGCCCTGCTCGGGACTCTGCTCGGTGCCGTGGTGCTGCTGGCGCTGTTCGTGGCGCACTGCGCGACCAGCCGGACCCCGCTGATCCATCCTTCACTGTTCGCGGGGCGGGCGTTCACCGGTGCGTCCCTGGTGGCGTTGTTCTTCTCGGCGTCGTTCGCCGCGATGCTGCTGTCGATCGTGCTCTGGGAGCAGGGCCACTGGGGCTGGTCCCCGCTGCGGGCAGGGCTCGCGATCGCACCGGGGCCGCTCATGGTGCCGCTGGTCGCCTTCGGTGTGGCCGGTGCGCTCATCGCCCGGTACGGAGCGGCTGTCGTGATCGCGGCC
The DNA here is from genome assembly GCF_041008525.1 of Parafrankia sp. FMc2. Lineage (NCBI taxonomy): Bacteria > Bacillati > Actinomycetota > Actinomycetes > Frankiales > Frankiaceae > Parafrankia > Parafrankia sp. FMc2. Next base: position 16,763 of record NZ_JBFLUG010000094.1, read on the forward strand.
GGCTGCGCCGTCTTCGGCGGCGGCGTGGCCTGGTGGGCGCTCGCGATCACCGAGGAGCAGAACTACGTGTCCGGGGTGCTCGGCGGCATGCTCCTCACCGGCATCGGCGTGGGCCTCACGTTGCCCACCATGATGGCGACCGCCTCGGGAGCGCTGCCGCCGCAGTCGTTCGCGACCGGCTCCGCGGTGGTCAACATGCTGCGCCAGACCGGTTTCGCGCTCGGTGTGGCGGTGGCCATCGCGATTCTCGGTGAGGCGTCGGTGGGCACGGGGACGTCCCTGCACGCCTTCCGGGAGGCCTGGTGGGTGACGGCGGGTCTCGCGCTGGTCGGCATCGTCCCGGCGGTGCTCCTGCTGCGCCGCCCGGCGCGGGCCGCGCACCCGTCGACTCCGCCCGCACCGGCCCCTCCGACCGCACCAGTCGCCCCGGCCGCGTAGCCGGGGCTCGACGGCTGGCGGCTGGCGGCTGGCGGCTGGCGGCTGGCAAGGCTCGGGGCGGGTCGGGGCGGGCAGCCGGGGCCCCCGGGGCCGGTAGCGTGAGCGGCGTGCCCGCCTACCGGATCGTTCTCGCCTCGGGCTCACCGCGCCGGCGCGACATCATGACCAGCATGGGGCTGGAGTTCACCGTCATCACCAGCGGCGTGGACGAGACGCTCCACGACTACGACGGAGCGTCGGACTTCACGGTGCAGGTGGCCCGCCGCAAGGCGCTGGCCGTGGCCCGCTCCGAACCGGAGGCGCTGGTCGTCGGCTGCGACACGGTCGTCAGCCTCGACGGGCGGATCTTCGTCAAGCCCGACAGCGAGCAGGACGCCGCGCGGACGCTGCGGGAACTGAGCGGCCGGACGCACCACGTGACCACCGGTGTCGTCGTGGCCCACGGGGCGACGGGTCGCTGCCACGGGCGGAGTGCGACCACCGCGGTCACGATGCGCGCGTTCGGCGACGAGGAGATCGCCGCGTACGTCGCGTCGGGCGAGCCGCTGGACAAGGCGGGGAGCTACGCGATCCAAGGTGCCGGCGGGGCTTTGGTGGACCGCATCGACGGGGAGTACGACACCGTTGTCGGGCTCCCCGTCAGCGTCCTCACCGATCTGCTGCGGGAGTTCGGCGACCCCGGCAGTGTCGTGCCGGGGGTTCGGCCGCCGGCGGTCAGCTGACGCCGAGCAGGTCCACGACGAAGATCAGGGTCTCGTTGGGCTTGACGGCGCCGCCGGCACCGCGCGAACCGTAGGCGAGGTGCGGCGGGATGACGAGCTGCCGGCGCCCGCCGACCTTCATGCCCTGGACGCCCTGATCCCAGCCGGAGATGACCTGACCGGCACCGAGGCGGAACCGGAACGGCTGGCCGCGGTTGTACGAGGCGTCGAACTCCTCGCCCGAGCTGTGGGAGACACCGACGTAGTGGACCGAGACGGTCCGGCCGGCGGTGGCCTCAGCTCCCTGCCCCTCGGTGAGGTCCTTGACGACCAGGTCGGTCGGCGGAGTCGGGTCGACGAAGTCGATCTCGGGCTTTTCCATGCATCCACCCTATGGGCGCCGCACCGCCGCCCGGCCGGCACCCCGCGGCACCCCGCGGCACCCCGCGGGCCTCGGTCCCGGTCCCGGTCCCGGTCTCGTCAGGCGTCCTCGTCGGACATCCAGTGGACGAAGCGCTGGAGCGGGAACATCGCGTCGTGCGGGCCGCCCTCGACGTGCTTCGCCGCGCCGCCGAGGCGCACCACCCGCTGCGCGCCGGCGCTGGCGAGGCGGTCGCGCATCGCCCGCCTGCGTTCCGGCGGGTACATGCCGATCGTCTGCGTCGCGACGTTGACGTGGCGGACGGCGTCGTCGAGCGAGTCGACGTGCACGACGTTCGCCGTCTTGTTGCTGGGGTGGAAGTCGACCGGTTCGGAGGTCAGGATGACCAGGCCCCGCCCGTCGGGTGCGCCCCAGACCTTGCAGTCGTCGTCCATGACCTGCAGCATCTGGATCTCGTCGCGGGTGTCGACGGGCAGCGGCAGCGCCACGGCCGAGGCGATCTCGCGGTCGACGCCGAGGCGTTGCTGCAGGGCCGCGCAGAACTTCTCGATACCGTCCCGCTCACCCTCGGCGAAGATGAAACGGCTGGCGAGGCAGGCCTCCTGGTTGAACACGGAGACGTCGACAGCGGCCGCCTCGGCGACCTCGTCGATCACCGCGTCGGAGGCGAAGGCCTCCGGCCCGACCATCGAGATGGACGTCTTCGGGTCGAACGAGACGAGCTGCAGGCCTGGGCCCAGGTAGCGGATGACGTTGGTGATCGCGTCGCCGCCGCCCCAGGCCACGATCCGGTCGAAGTACTGCGGGCGGTAGAGGGTGCGTTCGATGCGCTCGTCGCCGCCGCGCCAGTAGACCGCCGACATCGAGCGGACGACCGGGTGCTCCGGGTCGACCTCGGCCATGGTGCGCAGCATGGCGACGCAGGTGAACGGGTCACTGGACGGCATCTTGAAGACGTTGACGGCCTTGACCAGCGCGCCCTGGGCAATCGAGGAGATGCAGCCCGTCGGCGAGTTGCCCGCCAGCATGTGGATCATCCGTGGCGGGAAGGCGCGCAGCGCGCCGTGATTGCCGTGGAAGTCGACCCGGTCGACCCATCCGTCAAGCGCCGCCGGGTCGGCGAAGTTGGTCTCGATGCTGCCCCACAGTGCCCGCTTCGTCAGACGGTGCCGGGCGACGCGGAACAGGTTCTCCACCACCCGCCGCGGTAGCGGGTTCGTCGCGATGATGCGTTCGGCCGCCTCCTGCAGGTGGACGTTGTCCTCCAGGACCAGGCGTTCACCGCAGGCGACGAGGAAGTCGATGATCTCCTCGGTGCTGACGTCCAGCAGCGGGGGCAGCTCCGAACGCGGGGTGACCAGCGCGTCCAGCGAGATCTCGGGAGTGGCGAACTCGACGCCGAGGTCACGGGAGCGGTAGTGCACCGCCCCGCCGCGCACGAGCTGCCCGCGGACGAAGTGATCGACCCGGATGGCATCCTCTGCGGGCGCAGGCGCAGGCGCAGGCACGGGGGCGGGGGCGGCCGGTTCGGCTTCGGTGGTGGTCAAGACAGGCCCCTCACATAGGCGTCGACGGTGCCGGCGCAACCGATCTTGTCGTCGCCCTCCAGGTCGGCGTAGCGGACGATGGTGTCGCGGATGCTCGGCCCGGCGTTTCCGCAGGCGCAGGGGCCGTGGTCCAGCGAGATCCGGTCGCCGGTGATGACGCCGCCCCAGCGGCCGTCGAGGGCCAGGTCGAAGAACGCGGCCCGGCCCTCGACCTCGCCGCCGGTCGCCGGGAGCAGCGCGTCGCCGTCCCGGGTGAGGATGAACGGGACGACCCAGGGCGGCACGTGGTACCGGCCGCCCTCCCGGCAGCGCGGCATGCCGGAGTTGAGCTCCTGCATGCTGTAGTTCTGGAAGGTGCGGGTGTCGGGAATGTTGAAGGTCTCGTGGACGAACTGCTGGTAGTCCGGCGGGAGCTGGGCACGCTTGAGGCCGCCGCCGACGTAGATGCAGTTGTCGGGGTGGAAGTCGTCGCCGCTGTAACCGAGATCCCGCACCAGCTTGGCGATGTGGTAGAGCGCGTTCCACATCCCGGCGAGCATGAGCTTGTCCCCGCGCGCCGCGACCAGCGTCTCGGCGGCGATGACATAGGACTTGTCGAGGATCTCCGCCCGTTCCCGCGACGTCGCCTCGAAGTCGGCGATCTCCTCGGGCCGGGCGGTGCCCTCCGCCATCGCCCGGCGCAGCACCACCATCTTCGTCATCTGGCCGATGGTGATCGGCGGGATCGGCAGCCGGAAGGGCTCGAACCGCGGGTCACCGAAGGCGGCGACCTGCGCGTCCCGGATGATGTTGTTCTTCGGCACGCTGGCGCTCGGTGCCAGGCCCATCATCCGACGGTCCTGCGCGGGCTGGACACCGGAGCCCCAGGAGAACACCCCGACGGTGTCGAGGCGGGACCAGTCCATGTCCCGCTCCGAGGCGATCAGCATCGCCGACTTCCCGGTCGTGCCACTCGAGCACGAGATGTAGTGCCGGTTCTCCTCGTAACGCGCGACCCAGTCATCGATATCAGTGATGTCGGACGTCTCGATCGGGGTGAGCGGATAGGCCGAGACGGTGCCGAGCCATTTCCCCAGACGGTCCCATTTCTGCTCGGCGAGGAAGCTTTCGGGATAGCTCTTGTACGCGGTGTGCGGGAAGAGCAACGGGACCGCGTCGGCCAGCGACCGGATCTCGGTGACCTTCTCCTCCTTCGCGCGGAAGGCGAGCAGCCGGATACGGTCCCGGCGTTCCTGAAAACGCTCGTTCAGGGCCTCGACCTGGGCCTCGCGTAGTTCCGCGTACGGGATGTCGAACCGCTCCTCCGACCGCACGAGCCCTGTCAGGCGCTCCACTGCACTGCTCACCAGCATCTCTCCCTCCGACCGCGACAAAACTAGACTCGCGAGTCTAGTTTCGAATGTCAAGAGGAGATTTCCGGGGGCTCGCAGGCCCCGCCGACAGAAGAGACACGGGGCCCGGCGCGCACGAGAGCTATCCGCACCTGCTGTGCACCCCTCATACTGAGGTCACGTGGATCACCGCGTACTCGGCCGCACCGGCGTGCGGGTCTCCCCGCTCTGCCTCGGCTCCATGATGTTCGGGGACTGGGGCAACCAGGACCACGACGACTCGATAAAGATCATTCACCGGGCGCTCGACGCCGGGATCAACTTCATCGACACGGCGGACGCCTACTCCTCCGGCGAGTCCGAACAGATCGTCGGAAAGGCTCTTGCCGGCCGGCGCGACAACGTCGTGCTGGCGACAAAGCTGTTCATCCCGATGGGTCCGGATGTCAACCAGCGCGGTCTGTCCCGCCGCTGGATCGTCACGGAGGTGGAGAACAGCCTGCGGCGCCTCGGCACCGACTGGATCGACCTCTACCAGGTGCACCGCCCCGACCCGTCGACCGACATCGACGAGACCCTCGGCGCGCTCACCGACCTCGTCCGTGCCGGCAAGATCCGCTACTTCGGCAGCTCGACGTTCCCGGCCCACGAGGTGGTCGAGGCGCAGTGGGTCGCCGAGCGGCGCAACCGCGAGCGGTTCGTCACCGAGCAGCCGCCCTACTCGCTGCTCGTCCGCGGCATCGAGGCCGATCTGCTGCCAGTGGCGCAGAAGTACAGCCTCGGCGTGCTGCCGTGGAGCCCGCTCGCCGGTGGCTACCTCTCCGGGCGCTACACCCGCGACGGCGGCGATGGCACCAGCACCCGGACGGCCCGGGCATCCCGGGTGCCGGACCGCTTCGACCTCTCCCGATCGGAGAACCAGCGCAAGGTCGAGGCTGCGATCGCCTTCGGCGACCTCGCCGCCGAGGTGGGCATCACGCTGATCGAGCTGGCGCTGGCGTTCGTGCTGCGTCACCCGGCGGTCAGCTCCGCGATCATCGGCCCGCGCACGATGGAGCATCTGGAAAGCCAGCTCACCGGTGCCGACGTCGTGCTGGACACCGCGACGCTGGACCGGATCGACGAGATCGTCCCGCCCGGGGTGACCCTCAACCCGGCGGACGCCGGCTACGTGCCGCCCGCTCTCGACAAGCCTGCCCTGCGCCGCCGCTGACCTGGGACGGACGGGAGGGGAAGGCCGCCGGAGGACGGCGGCCTTCCCGCATCCCCGGCCGATGGCTCAACGGCCGGGCCTGGACCGGATTGGCTCGGTGTCCGCGTGCCCGCGGCCACCCTGGCGGATGACCGCGGCGTAGCTGGCCGGAGCCCCCGGCAGATCGCGGCCCGGCTGATCCGCTGCAGACTGATCCACCGCACCCTGCTCGGGCGCACCCTGTTCTGGCGCCGCGTGGTCCACCAGCCGCGCGCCCTCGACGTCGACGTTGGGCAGCAGACGGTCGAGCCAGCGCGGCATCCACCAGGCGGCGCGCCCCAGCAGGGCCATGACCGCGGGGACGATCGTCATCCGGACGATGAAGGCGTCGATGGCGACGCCGAGCGCGAGCGCCAGACCCATCTGCTTGATCAGCGCTTCCGGGGTGAGGATGAACCCGGCGAAGACACTGATCATGATGATCGCCGCGGCGGTGACCACCCGGGCTCCGTGGTCGAAGCCGGAGACAACCGCCTCGGTCGGGCTCGCGCCGTGGACGTGCTGCTCACGCATTCCCGTGACGAGGAAGACCTGGTAATCCATGGCGAGACCGAACACCAGGCCGACGATCAGGACGGGCAGCAGGCTCATGATCGGCCCGGTCTGACCCTCGATCCCGAGCAGCCCCTCGAACCAGCCCCACTGGAACACCGCGACCACCACGCCGAGCGACGCGACGACGGTGAGCAGGAAGCCGCCCACCGCCTTGAGCGGGACGAGTACCGAGCGGAAGACCAGGCAGAGCAGGATGATCGCGAGACCGACGACGACCATCAGGTAGGGCAGCAGGGCGTCGCCGAGCGAGTCGGTGATGTCGACGGCGAGCGCGGTGCTCCCGGTCACCGAGACCTCGGAGCCGTCGGGTGCCGGCAGGTCGCGGATGGCGCGGACCAGGTCGCTGGTCTCGACGGCGGCCGGGCCGGTCTCCGGGATGACGCTGAGGATCGCCGTGTCACCGGCCGCGTTGACCTGCGCCGGGCTGACGTTCGCGACGTGGTCGAGACGGCCGATCTCGGCCCCGACGGCGTCCGCCGCGGCCTGCGGGTCGGTGGCCGGCGACCAGGCGTTCGGGCGGGTGTCGACGGTGATGGTGAGCGGCCCGTTGAAGCCGGCGCCAAAGTTGTCCGACAGCAGGTCGTAGGCCTTGCGCGCCGAGCTGTCGGGCGCGGCGGTGCTGTCGTCGGGCAGGGCGAGCCGCATGTCGAGCGCCGGGATCGCGGCGGCGCCGAGGGCCATCACGGTGGCCACGAGGACGGCGACCGGGTGACGGGTGATCCAGGCGGCCCAGCGACGCGCGCGGGTCGGCGTGCTCGGCAGGTGCCGGCCCGGGGAGTCACCACCCTGGTCTGACCGGTCGCGGCGCGGGCGGACCCTGGCGCCGGCGAAGCCGAGCAGTGCCGGCAGCATTGTCAGGGCGATCACGACCGCGAGCAGGACGGCGAAGCTGGCCGCGATGCCCATCTCGGTCAGGAACGGAATGTTGACGACCACCAGGCCGACCAGCGCGATCGCCACCGTCAGCCCGGCGAACACGACCGCGGAGCCCGCGGTTCCGACCGCCCGGCCCGCCGCGTCCTCCTGACTCAGGCCCCGCCCGAGCTCCTGGCGGTAGCGGGAGACGACGAACAGCGAGTAGTCGATCGCGACGGCGAGGCCGAGCATCACCGCGAGCGTCGAGGTGTTCGACGACAGTTCGATGAAGCCGGTCGCGGCGGTGATCGCTGCCACCGCGGTGCCGACGCCGACCAGCGCGACCAGCAGTGGCAGGCCGGCGGCGACCAGCGATCCGAGCGTGATCACCAGGACGAGGGCCGCAACCGCCAGACCGATCAGCTCGGTCGCTCCGCTCCCGCCGTCGTCCTCGGTGGCGTCGCCTCCGGCCTCGACGGTCAGACCCGCGGCACGCCCCCGCTCGATCGCCTGGTCCAGGGTGTCGCGGGCCTCATCGGAGAGGTCGGCGGCGGCGACGCTGTAGGTGACCTGGGCGAACCCGACCGTGGCGTCACCGGAGAGCCGTCCGCTGTAGGGATCGGCGACGGAGGCGACCTCGTCCGTACCGTCCAGGGAGCTGACGACCGAGCCGACCGCGTCCTGCCAGCGCTGCGCGGTGAGCGGCGACCCGTCCGGCGCGGCGAAGACGATTCTGGCCGTCGCGCCGTCCGCTCCGGCCTCGGGGAAGCGTTCCTCCAACAGATCGAGCGCCCGCTGGGATTCGGTGCCCGGCATCGTGAACGTGTCCAGGGTCGGCCCGGACAGGGTGGCGGCGCCCACCCCGGAGACGAGCAGGACTCCGAGCCACAGGGCGAGGACCAGACCTCGCCTCCGAAAGGAGAAGCGGCCGAGCCGCTGGAGATAGAGAGCCATGGGAACAACCCTGCTTCTGGACGACCCCCCGCCACATCCAGCCAGCGACGTCACTTGCGCATACCGCCACAGGCGTACGCGACTGCCGCAGATGCAGCAGCATCAACCGATTCCCTCCGCCGCCTGCAGACCCGGCGACCGCCCAGCATCGGACCGGCACCGGACCTGCCGGGCCGGCCCCACCCGGCCCGTGACCACCGTTCTCCTACTGCGGGCGGCGTTGCGGCCCGGCAGGACTCCCCCGCGGCGGTGATCGCGGCGGTGATGCGGGCTGCCGAGCGAGCGACCGGCGCGGTAGACGGGTACTGCGTCCGCAGTACCCGGGACCTACTCTCGACGGGGGTCGACAGCGCGGCTACCGGCGGTAGCGTGAACACAATGTCCGCCGGCCTCACACCGGCGTGGGCGTCGCTGCGGGTGTACGCCCACTCCCGGCCCTACCTCGTCGACTGCCTGGTGGTGGTCGCCACCTTCGGCGTCGGCATCTGCGCCGCCCTCGCCGCCCCGGACGCCGACGCGGACGCCCTCACCGCCCCGTCGGTCGTCCTGGGCGTGCTGGCGGCGCTCGTCCTGCTTCCGCGGCGGCGCTGGCCGCTGTCGGTCCTCGCCGCGGCGATCACGCTGCTCGCGGTCGGCTGGGGCACGGGCCTGGAGAACCCGGTGCTCCAGCTGGCCATGGGTGTCGCGATCTACACCGTCGCCGTGCGTCGGCGCGGCGCGATCGTGTGGTGCTGCGCCGTCCTCGCCTGCCTGACCTCCACGCTGGCGAGCCTGGCGAACAGCCCGTCGTTCGGCGACATCGCCTCGGTGTGGACCTGGCTCGGCCTCGCGACTTTGGCCGGCTACTCGGTGCGCGGCCGCCGTGACTACATCCTCGCCGTCGAGGACCGGGCGCTGCGCGCCGAGCAGGGCCGCGAGCAGGAGGCGCGGCGGCAGGTCGCCGAGGAGCGGCTGCGCATCGCCCGCGAGCTGCACGACGTCGTCGGCCACCACGTCGCGCTCATCAAGGTGCAGTCCGCCGTCGCCGCGCACGTCCTGCGGACCGATCCGGACCGGGCCGAGGAGTCGCTCGGCCATGTCCGCGAGGCCAGCCGCACCGTCCTGGACGAACTGTCCGCGCTGGTACGGGTGCTGCGTGAGCCGGACGAGCCGATCGCCACCCGCCCCGCCCGCGGGCTGGCCCACCTCGACGAGCTCGTCGCCGGCTTCGCCGCCAGCGGCCTGCCGCTGACCTGGGCCGCCACCGGGCAGGAGCGGGAGCTGCCCGCGCTCGTCGACCTGGCCGCGTACCGGATCGTCCAGGAGTGCCTGACCAACGCCTACAAGCACGGCGGCGGCGGGCACACCCACATCAGACTCGCCTACGAGCAGCATGGCCTGCGCATCCAGGTCCACAGCGGCGGTCCCCCCGCCGACCTCGTGCGGACAGGTGAGTGGACGGCGGTCGATATCGCCGGAACGGACCCCCCGCCGCTGGCGCACCACACGCCTGGGGCCGAACAGGCCTCCGAGTCCGGCTACGTCGCCGGTCACGGCATCATCGGCATGCGGGAGCGGGCGGCAACGCTCGGCGGCCAGCTCCACGCCGGCCGCGGCAGGGACGGCTCCTTCACGATCTCGGCCCGGCTCCCCCTCCCGCCACCTGCCGACTCCAGCGGAGGCACCCGCACCAGCTCCGATCACGACGCGGACCCGCCACCCCACACGAGCGCGGTGGTCGTCGCGCTGCCAGGCACCGCCCCCGCGGCGGATGCCGGCCGGACCGGGCGCTCCGGGGGCAGGGCGTGATCCGGGTGCTGCTGGCCGACGACCAGCCCCTGGTACGGGCCGGGTTCCGGGTGTTCATCGACGCCACCTCCGAGATGACGGTCGTCGGCGAGGCGGCCGACGGCGCCGAGGCGATCCGGCTGGCCGTCGAGCTCGCCCCCGACGTCGTGCTCATGGACATCCGCATGCCCGGCCTGGACGGCATCGCCGCCACCCGGGCGATCACCTCCGACCCGCGGCTGGCGAACACCCGCGTCCTGGTGCTGACCACGTTCGAGCTGGACGAGTACGTCTTCGAGGCGCTGCGGGCCGGCGCGAGCGGGTTCCTCGGCAAGGGTGTCGAGCCCGAGGAACTGATCAACGCGGTGCGGGTCGTCGCCCGCGGCGAGGCGCTGCTCTCCCCGCTCGCCACCAGCCAGCTCATCGCCGACTACGTCGCCCGGCCCCGGCTGTCCGCCGGCCCGGCGGCCGGTGCGCTGGACCGGCTCACCAACCGGGAGACCGAGGTTGTCCGCCTGGTGGCCACCGGCCTGTCCAACGACGAGATCGCCGAGTCGCTGTTCCTCTCCCCGCTCACGGTCAAGACCCACATCAACCGGTCGATGACGAAGCTCGGCGCCCGCGACCGTGCCCAGCTGGTGGTGATCGCCTACCAGGCGAACCTCGTCCAGCCGCCCGGCGACACCCGCGCCGGCTGAACCGGCTGAACCGGCTGAGCAGTTGGGCTGCCTCGCAGGCACGCGTGAATGCCGCGTTTGAAAACTCCCCTGACGTGTGATGGCCTGACGGCGCAGCTCACGGATGAGGGGTCGTCGACATGTCGGTTGATCAGGGAACAAATGACCTGGAACGCCTCGCCGACCTTGACCTGGACCAGCTGAGGAAGCTGGTCGGCCTGGTGGAGTACGACGGTTCCGCGGACCCGTTCCCCGTTTCCGGGTGGGATGCGCTGGTCTGGTGTGTCGGCAACGCGGTGCAGGCCGCCCACTACTTCCAGTCGGCTTTCGGGATGGAGCTGGTGGCCTGCTCGGGGCCGGAGACCGGAAATGTCGACCATCGCGCCTTTGTACTGCTTTCCGGAGCGGCGCGGTTCGTGGTGAAGGGCGCCTACGATCCGGCCAGTCCGCTCGTGGAGCACCAGCGGCGCCATGGCGACGGCCTCGTCGACATCTCTCTCGAGGTGCCGGACGTCGACCGGTGCGTCGACCATGCCCGGGCGCGCGGCGCGACGGTCGTCGAGGAACCGCACGACGTCCGGGACGAGCATGGTCTCGTCCGGCTCGCCACGATCGCGGCCTACGGGGACACCGTGCACACCCTGGTGGACCGGTCCCGCTACCAGGGCGTCTACCTGCCGGGCTACGAACGGCGGAGCTCGACGCTGGCCCGGCCGCCGGGTGCGCCGCGAGGGGTGTTCCAGGCCGTCGACCACGTCGTCGGCAACGTGGAGCTCGGCAGGATGGACCACTGGGTCGACTTCTACCACCGGGTCATGGGTTTCACGAACATGGCCGAGTTCGTCGGCGCCGACATCGCCACCGAGTACTCCGCGCTGATGAGCAAGGTGGTCGCCAGCGGCAACCACCGCGTGAAGTTCCCGCTGAACGAGCCCGCGGTCGGAAGACGCAGGTCGCAGATCGACGAGTTCCTGGAGTTCTACGGCGGTCCGGGCGCGCAGCACGTCGCGCTCGCCACGGACGACATCATCGCCGCGTATGACGCGATGGTCGCCGCGGGAGTGGACTTCCTGTCGACCCCGAGCTCGTATTACGAGGACCCGGCATTGCGGGCCCGGATCGGCTCGGTCCGGGTACCTGTCGAGGAGCTTGCGCGGCGCGGGATCCTGGTCGATCGGGACGAGGACGGCTATCTCCTGCAGATCTTCACGAAACCGGTCGGTGACCGCCCGACCGTGTTCTTCGAGCTGATCGAACGGCACGGTTCCCTGGGGTTCGGAAAGGGGAACTTCCGGGCGCTGTTCGAGGCGATCGAGCGCGAACAGCAGCTACGTGGCAACTTCTGAGACCGGGCCGGAGGAGCGGTCAGGACAGGCAGGCGGGCAGGACAGGCAGGCGGGCAGGACCGGCGGAGGGAGGTGGCCCGATGGCCTACTACCGGCAGGTGGGCGACATCCCGCCGAAACGTCACACGCAGTTCCGGCGGCCTGACGGCGGCCTGTACCGCGAGGAGCTCGTCGGCGCGGAGGGCTTCTCGTCCGACTCCTCGCTGCTGTACCACCGGTTCGTTCCCTCGGCGATCGTCGGCGCGTGGGCGTGGGAGCTGCCGGACCAGACACTGGTCGCGAACCTGCCGCTGCGGCCCCGGCACCTGCGGCTGCCGGAGCTCTTTGCAGGCCAGGAGCACAAGGCGGCCGACGCGGTCACCGGGCGGCGGCTGCTGCTCGGGAACGGCGACGTCCGGATCTCCTACGTGGTGGCCTCGCTGCCGTCGCCGTACTACCGCAACGCGGTCGGGGACGAGTGTGTCTTCGTCGAGGGCGGTGGCGCGGCGGTCGAGACGTCGTTCGGCACGCTGGACGTCGGGCCCGGGGACTACGTCGTGCTGCCCCGCACCGTCATCCACCGATGGGTGCCCACCGGGCCGGATCCGCTGCGCCTCTACGCGGTCGAGGCAAGCAGCCACGTCGTGCCGCCGAGCCGCTATCTGTCGCGGTACGGGCAGTTCCTGGAGCACGCGCCGTACTGCGAGCGTGACCTGCGGGCGCCGGCCGAACCGATGCTGGCGCAGGGTACGGATGTCGAGGTCCACGTCCGGCACCGCCTGGGCCGGGACGGCCTGGCGGGAACGGTGCACGTGTTCCCGCAGCACCCCTTCGACGTCGTCGGCTGGGCCGGATGCCTGTACCCGTATGCCTTCAACGTCGCCGACTTCGAGCCGATCACCGGACGGGTGCATCAGCCCCCGCCTGCGCACCAGGTGTTCGAAGGCCGGAACTTCGTGGTGTGCACCTTCGTCCCCCGCAAGGTCGACTACCACCCGCAGGCGGTCCCCGTGCCGTACTACCACTCCAACGTCGACTCGGACGAGGTGATGTTCTACGTCGACGGGAACTACGAGGCCCGCCGGGGGTCGGGCATCGGCCGGGGCTCGGTCTCGCTGCATCCCGGCGGGCATTCCCACGGCCCCGCGCCCGGGGCGGTCGAGCGCTCGCTCGGCGTCGAGCACGTCGACGAGCTCGCGGTCATGGTCGACACCTTCCACCCGCTCGACCTGGGTGAGGGCGCGCTGGCCGCCGACGACGGCGACTATGCCTGGTCCTGGTCCCGCCCTGGCACGGACGCATGACGAATCCGTGCACCGGCCTGGCCAGCCCCCCGAGCGGCAGCACCGTCAGCCGGCTGCTGGCCGGCCTGTTCGACGACGCCGCCCTGTTCCCACCGGGCGACGCACCCATGGACGCGGCGCTGGCCGCGTACCGGTCCCGCTCCGCGGCCCTGCGGACGATGGTGGGCAGGTTCGTCGTCCCGGCGGCCCGCCTCGGCGAGCTGGTCGAGGCACTGGGGCGGGCGGGGCCACGGGAGTCCCCGGATCCGGTGCCGCTCGTGGTGACGACGACCGCGAGCGAGCTGCCCGCCGTCATGACCCAGCTACGACCGCCGGCACTCACCCACCTCTCCCCGGCCGTAGCGACCCGGGTCGAGG
>NZ_JBFLUG010000095.1:0-29496 GCF_041008525.1 Parafrankia sp. FMc2
GTTCGTGTGTGTTGAGTGGGAGTGTGTTGTGGTGTGGTGGGGGCGCCGGCTGGTCCGGTGGCACGGCGGCGCGGCCTGGACAACCTTGTCGGAGTACCTCGACCGCCGGACTGATCTGCGCGGCCTCGCCATGGCGGAGCCCGTGTTCTTCGATGTTCTGGCCGGAGCGGGCGAGGGTCCGTTCGCAGGGAGGGCTCCTTCCTTCACAGCGGCATCGGCCGGTGAGTTCAGAGCCACCCTGGCAGCTGCGGGCTATCTTCCGGGTCGGGACCTGCGTATCTGGGGACGAGGCCGGGTAAATTCCTGGCGGCCTTTCCTGAGACGGTTTGCGGAAAGCGAGAACATCGAAGTCCTGCTACCGCTTTCCGGAAACTCCTTCACGGTCGAGGCGGCCGACGGCGCGCCTCGGGTGGTGGATCAGGACGGCGAGCCGGGGTCGTGGGAGACAATAAGTCCTCCGGCGCGGCGGAATCTGACCAGATGGGTGTCGGAGAACGGCTTCGTGCGGCCGCGAGACGCCGACGCCGTCGTCGTCGTCCCGGCCGGTGTCTATGCTTTCGACGCCAATTCCTACGACCGTGCGTCCAGCGCGCTGGACGCACGTCCTCGGCGGCGGTTCGATCAAAATGTGTTCGAGGTCTCCCTGCGCGTCCAGGAGAATGATCAGGGTGGTGTTGAGTTCGTCGTCGACCGGTTCGACGGGTCGACGCGGGTGTTCTCCCCTGACCGGGTACCAGAGTTCCTGCGCGGTCATGGCTGGTCGGGTGAGCCGGTCGCGGTGGTTCCTCCTCGGTTCCTTCCCTGGGCTGACGGCGGCGAGGTGTGGAACGCGGCGATGGAGGCGAGGGCCTGGCAGGCGGTGGCGGCCGGGGCCGGGGCCGGGGCCGGCGAGCCCACCGGAGCCGGGGCGGCCGCGGCCGTCGACATGGTGGTGTTCGCGCCGCGAGCGGGCACCACCAGGGTGGTGATGGGAGAACATCTGGTTGTCGAAGGCCAGGGCCGGGGCCTGGGCCGGTGGGAGGTGGTGGCCAATCCGGCGGGTGTGCCGGTCCCGCTGGTCACCGACGTCGCGGGTCGGTTGTGGCCGCCGGACGCGGTGGTGTGGATGCCTCAGGCGTCCTCCACCGCGTTGGCGGCACCGGACCGCGAGCTGGTGCAGCTCCGTTCCGGAGACCTGTCCCCCTATGTTCGCGCCTACCGACAGGGGGTCTTCGGCCTGGATCTTCCGGTGCTCGGGAACGGGCACCTGGGGGTCGGGCTCGGGGACGGGAGCGCGCGCGTGGCCTACCCGATGGAAGTTCTCAGGGCGGCCCGGAACGTCACGTCACAGCCCATCGGACTGGTGGTTCTGTGGACTGCGCCACCCAGGAACCGAACGCAGTACAACACATTTGTGGAGGACGCGCGCGGGCTGGCTGCGGCATTCAACGCACCAGTGATCCACGCGACGTCGGGGGCAATGCCGCTGAACGACCTGAGTGACTCCCAGGGACTGGGCCAGCTCCCCGGCCGCCGGTCGAACCTTGTGTGGGCTCATCCCACCTGGACGGCGGCTGACCCCCCTCCCGCCATCGCGACGATCAACCGGGACGGTGTGCTGGTCCGACCGAGTGAGTCCCTTGACCCCGGGGCCGGCGTGGGGGTCCATCGGAACGGCTCGCTGCTGTTCGGGTCGCGTAACCAGAGGAGTAATTTCCTGCCGTCGATGTGGGACGACGTGATGCGCGGGATGTGGGCCGAGCAGCACCGGACTCCGCTGATCGCCGTGCATACGGTCAACGGTGCTCCGTCGTGGCAGTTGGATCGCCTGGAGCGGCTCCTGGTGAATCAGGTGCTGCACTGGTTGCGGGCGGTGAACACGGAGATCACGCCCCTTCGGCTGACGACCACCGCCCCGCCGGCGCGGTGGGACGAGATCGACGATTTCGCCGGGCAGCTTTCAGCAGGGTGGGTGGATCGGCCGGTGTTCGTCGGCCGCGGTGCCGAGTTCGACCCGGCCCTCGCTGATGTCGTCGCCCGCGAGTGGGTTTCTCGTTTCGGTGCGGGTCGCTCAGCGCCGGTCGAGCATGTGCGGGACAGCGCGACTGGAGAGCTGGTGCCGACGAGGCACCCCTTCGCGGTGGCGGAGACCGACGCGTCGGGTTGGTATGCGGCGGGTACGCAGATCTCTGAGCTGTCCGCGCAGCCGCTGGTCGACGGCGACGGCGTCTACGGGGTCGACCTGCGGACCGAGTCGCTCCGCGGGCGTGTGCCGGCGCCCGCGCGGCGGCCGGGAACCTTCCTCGTGGTGGCTGACGGCCGCCTCGGGGTCGTGTCCGGGTACCGCCATGAAAAGGACATGGTTCGCCTTCCGGCTGAGCAGCTCGCCGCAGTGATCGTCGCGCGGCGTCCGGCCGAGGCTTCCGGGTCCGTCCATCTGGTTGTCAGTAGGCTGGTCCGTCCGCCCGGCAGCTGGTTCTACGACCCCGGCTATCCCGCGTTGCTGCGCGCGGAGCTCGGCGTGCCCGTGTTCGCCACGGACAGCCCCGCCCCGGACCCCGCCTCCCCCCACCTCTGGTACGAGGCGCCGGCGATCCGGTCACAGGCGCTGGCCGAGAACCCTGGGCCGGGACTGGATCTGACCGAGACGGGGGCGTGGCAGACCGGGACGGCGCTCGCCCGGGTCCGGGCGGCCCGGGCAGAGGGCAGGTTCCCGGTGGTCGTCGGGAGCCACGAGGACGGACGGCTGGCGCTGGTGACCGTTCCGACGGCGGGTTCCGGGCCGGTCTCGCGGCCCACCGTGCCGCACGCGCTCGCCCGGCAGATCACGCTCGCGATGGGGGCGCAGGGCCTGGACCCGGCCCGCATCCTGGTGGAACTGATCCCCTGGCAGGTGAGTGCCCCGCCGCACCCGGCCCTGTACGAGGCGCGTGTGCTGAGGTTCGTCGAGGAGACGTACGGCCTGTTCCGCACGTTGCCGGCGGTACCGGCCGACGCTCTCACGCAGGGCCCGCCAGCCTACGAGGCCCCTTCCCCCGCCGACGCGGGCCCGGCGCCGCAACCTCCCGGCCCACCTGCGGAGGGGTCGTCCACGCCGCCGGCGGCGACATCCGAGCTGCCTGAGCGGATCCGCTCGCTGACCGAGGAGGACTGGCACGAGGTGGTGCGGAGTGTGCGGAACCACTTCGGGCGGCCGGACCTGTTCTCGGGGATCAGCGACGAGCGGATCCGGGTGGAGTTCCGACGCCAGGCAGGCGCAGCCGGCAGTTCCCAGCGGCCGATCAGTTCTCTGGTCACGGACACCGCCTACCAGCTGGTGGCCGGAGCCCTGCCCCGGGTACGAGGCGGCGTCCGGCCCGACGGGCGGCCCACCGGCGGGCCTTCCCCCCAGGCGCAGCCCGGTTCGACCTTGGACGCACAGGCCGGCGACCTGGAGGCGGTGGCCGACCGGGTCCGCCTGCCGGCGGGGGTGACCGGGGTGTTCCTGCCGCGGCTGGCGAGCGGCGAGCTGGCCGCGCCGGCAGGCGAGAACGGCGGCCCGCGCGCGCTGACGGCCCCGGAGCTGGCCGAACGGGTGGCGGCGACAGGCTGGCGCGGCGGGCCGCTCGTGGTGTGGGCGCCGGCGCAGGGCCATCCTTCGGATGCCCGGCGGGGGGCGGCGCTGGCGAACCAGCTGCAGACCTTCGCGGCGGCGCTGGAGACGGCGATCTGGTTCCCGGTACCGGCGGCTCACCAGGAGGTCACGGTCGATGGCCGGCTGCTGGCGACGCCCGGCGAGGAAGGGCCCCGACCTTCCGGCAGCGGGTTCTGGCAGGTCATCAGACCCCCGGTGAGCCTCTCACCACCGGCGGGCGCCCTTGTCCCGCCGTCCTGGCTCCACGAGATCGGTGGCGGCGAGCTGGCGGTTGCCGACCGGCACCGCGCTGTCCGGTGGCGCGGCGGTGTACTGGAAACCGACCTGCGGTCGTACCTGGACCTGCGACCGCGGCTGCGTCAGCTGGCGGCGGCCGACACCGGCTTCTTCGAGGTCGCGCCGTCGGCCCGGGGAGTCTTCTCCCGTCCACCGAACGCCGGGGCGGAGCGGGGTTTCGTCGGTGAGTTCCAGCGTCTCCTGAACGCGTTCGGGTACCAGCCTGGCCAGGACGTCAGGATCCACTTCGACGGCGACCGGTTGGCGGAGTGGCGACCGCTCCTGACCCGGTTCGCCGAGCACCTCGGCGCAGAGATCGTGATCCCGGCGGCGGGCAGCTCGGTTCCGTTCTTCGGGGCTGGTGACGGTGACGTCGCGACGCCGGTCACCGAGGTCCGTGCCGTCGCCCGGGACGGGACGGACGGCGCCTGGACGGTGCTCGGGCCGTTGGCCGCCCAGCTCAGCAGATGGCAGCCGGAAGGCGGCGCCGTGCGGCGCCGGCAGGAGAACACGGTGGCCGTCCTGCCGTCGGGAATGTGGGGGTTCTCCTCCGCCGGGTATGTCCGCGGCGTACTCGCGCTGCAGCGGCGCGGCGTGCCGCAGCCGACGTTCTTCGAAGCGGGTGGCCTGCTGACCGCCCGGGCCCACGACGGCCGCGTGGAGTTCCGGTCCGACCGTTTCGACGGGACGGCGGCGTCCTTCGCGCCGGCGGAGCTCGCCCGCCGGCTGCGGGCACTGCCCTCCTGGCAGAACCGGCCGATCGCCGTGATCCCCCGTCGGTTCTACGGCCGGGCCGGTCGGCCGCCGGTGTGGGACCGGGACACCGAGGCGGCGGCGTGGCGGGAGGTGAGCAGCATCCTCGGTGTGGCGGTCTTCCTCCCGGAGGCGCGGGCCGACGACGTCTCCCTGGGCGGCCGGCCAACCGTCCGCCTCTCCGACGGCAGCCCGGGGACGTGGGAGGACGTCTCGCCACCTCGATCACGACCGCCGGCCCCTCCGCAGCCGCCGCCAACACCCGCCGCGCCGCCCACGGCACCCGTCCTCCCGCCGCCGGTACCCGTCCTCCCGCCGCCGGTACCCGTCCTTCCATCGGCTCCCGTCCTTTCGCCGGTTCCGTCGCCGGCGTCCGTCGCCGCGGGCCGCGAGTTCGTCACTGTCGGGTGGCCCGTCGGCGGAATCTTCGCGATTTCGGCCGACGAGGTGCCCCCGGATGAGTTCGTCGAGGACTTCACCCAGTTTCTCGCCGGGCTCGGGTACCAGGAGGACCGGGACATCCGGATCCTCGGGGACGGGCGCGTTCTCGCTCCCTGGCGCGGGCACCTGACCGAGTACTCCCGGCTCACCGGCATCGAGGTCCTGGTGCCGGCCGTGGGCAGCGTCGCCACCGCGGGCGGCCCGATGTTCCAGGGCCAGGTGACGGCGGTCGGCGAGCAGGGCGAGGCCGGCCGCTGGGACGCGCTGACGGCCGCGGGCTTCAGCCGGTGGAGGTCGGTCGACGGCGCGTCCGTGCTCCGGCCGGACTCGGCGCTCGCCAGGTTCGGCTGGGGAACGCACGCGGTGGATCCTCGGCGGTACGCCGCCGGGGTGGCGAACCTGTTGACCCGGCGCCAGACCCAGCCCGGGGTCTACGAGATGGTGGGTATGCGGGTCCAGCGCACCGGCGCCGGTTCCCCGCAGTTCGTCGTGGACCTGCTCGGCGGTGCCTCGCGCGAACTCTCCGTCGACGAGATGGCGGAACGTCTGCGGGGCGGGGATTCCTGGCGGGGCCGGGCTCTCGCGGTGACACCTCGTGCGCTGTCGCCCGTGGCTTCTCCCGGGGAGGCCGTCGACTGGCCCCTCGAGCGTGCGGCGTGGCAGGCGGTGGGCGTGGCCCTGGGCGTGCCGGTGTTCCTGCCGTCCACCGACACCGTGGCGGTGGATCTGCGCGGGATGCCGACCGTGACGGGACCGGGCGGCCGTCCCAGCCGGTGGGAGACGGTGCACACCGTGCCGGGGGAGCCGATGGTTCCGCTGACCACCGACCTCGCCGGTCGGCTGTGGCGGTCGGACCGCCCGGCCTGGCTGGAGACGACGGGCGAGGCGGCGGGCCGAGGGCTTGCGGCCCCGTCCGCGCGGCTCGTCGCCGGCCGGGGCGGCCGGGGCGGCCGGCTCACAGCCTTCGATCCCGGTCATCCGGCGGGGGCGGGAGTGTCGTCGCTGGAGCTTCCCGTCCTCCCGGACGGGCGGCTGGCCGTCGGGCTGGGGGACGGGAGCGAGCGCAGCGCGGACCTGGAGGAGGTGGCGGGCCGGGTACGCGAGGCCGCGCGCCGGCCGGAGATCGCGCGGGAGATCGAACGGCGGCGGGTGCGGGACTTCCAGGAGGGCGCCGCGGCGACCACCGAGCGGGACGCCGTCACGGAGGTCGCGGCGGGGGAGGATCTCGGCACGAGGGACGCGGTCGGGACGGTGGTGCTCTGGTCGCGGCCGCCGGCGGACGGGCCCGCGTACGACGTCTTCCGGCAGGACGTCCAGCGACTGGCCGACGCGCTCGGGCGGCCGGTGATGCACCTGCGCCGCGGGGCGGTCCTGCTCGTGTCCGACGACGGGACGGGCGGCCCGCCCAGGACAGCGCCCGCCGGCGGCGAGGATCTGCTCGTCGCGTACCCGGCCGGAGCCTCCACCGAGAGCGCCGAGCGCCCGGGCGGCCGACCACCGGACTACCAGATCGTGCGTGACGGTCAGCTCGTCCAACGGCGGGACAACCCCGATCTCGATCCCGAGGGCCTGGGAGTCGGGGTCTACTCGCACGGGTCGTTGCTGTTCGGGAGGTACGTCGGCGATCGGTCCCCGGTGACCGTCGACAGGTGGATGGCGTCGTCCCTGGCAGGCGATCCGAGTGGCCTTCCCCTGGTGGGCGTGCACGCCGTGGCCGGGGAGCCGTCCTGGCACCCGGAGCGGCCGGTCCCGCTGAGCGCGGAACAGGTGGTGTCCTGGCTGCGCGCCGCGCGGGCGGAGGGCCGGCCGTCCACCCCTGTCCGGCTGTTCGTGGCGAGCGGCGGGGAGCCCTCGGCCGCGTTCCTGGAGCTTGCCGCCCGGATCACGGAGCTCAACGAGAACCAGCCGGTGTTCGTCGCCCGGCGACTTCTGTTCGACCCCGATCTCGAAGGTTTCACCGCCGGGGAATGGGTTCTGGTCCGCGGTCCCGCCGGCGGACGGATCGGCGGGCCGGTGGGGTTCGTCAGGGACACCCTGACCGAGCAGCTGGTACCGGTCGACCATCCCTTCGAGCTGCCCGGCCACGACCCGGCGCAGTGGTACGCGACCAGGATGCACCCCGCCGGCCTGGACGTCCGGGAACTGCGGGACAGCGCCGGGGAGTACGGCGTCGACCTGACCGGCGGACGTGAGACGCGGCTGCCCCCGAGGACCCCGGGCGAGTACGTCGTCGCGGCGCGCACCAGCTGGGCCGGTGTCCTCGGCAGCTGGGTGGGAGGCCGGCTGGTGACCACCGAGGGCCAGCGCCTGGGCACTCAGGTCTTCGTCCCGCCCGAGCAGCTCGCCGCGCTGCTCCGTGCCCGGCCGGCCGCGACCGGACTGCCCGTCCGGCTGATCGCCTCTCCGGACCTCGTGGTGGAGGAGGACCGGCGCCGCCTCACCTACGAGGAGCTACTGGCGTCCGAGCTCGGCGTCCAGGTGCGCACGGCGGAGATCGTGGAGCGCATCCAGGTGAGCACCCTGCCCACAGGCGCGGGGATCAACCTGGCCGCGGCTGGCGCGCCCGACGACGTCACGGACGGCCACCGGCGAGCGGTCCTGGCCGCGGGCGGCTTCCCGGTGATCGTCGCCAGCCTCCCGGACGGGAGGCTGGCGCTGGAGACCGATGAGGCCACCGTCGCGTCGACCCCCCACGACATCGCCCGGCAGATCTCCCTCCAGCTGGCGAGCAGGGGGGTGGACCCGGCGTCCGCACAGCCGTGGCTGGTCGTGGTCGGGCCGGAGGAGTTCGCTGACCACGAGCCGCGGTCAGCCGACTACGCGGTCCGGCTCGCGCGGTTCGTCGCGGAGAGCGACCGCTGGTTCCGGACGCTGTCGCCTGGTCCGGCGGGCCTGCGGTGGGGCCTTCCGCCCGGAGCCGGGCTCGTCGAGGACAGCGTGACGGGGCGGGCGGCGGATGACAGTTCCGCGTTCGCCGAGCTGGAACTCTCGACCTCCTACTCGGAGGGGGTGGAGATTCGCGACCTGCGGGTGACCGCGCTGACCGACAGCCAGGGGCAGTACGGGATCGACCTGCGGGCGGGCGGCTCCGACTCCGGCTTGGAGCGGGGGCGGACGCCGGTGCCGCCGCGGGATGGTCGCTGGTACGTGGTGATGGCCGATGGTGGGCCCGAGGGCGTCGTCGGCCATCGCCCTGACGGGCAGGGCGGATCCCAGCAGGTTCCCCTCCCTCCCGAGCTGCTCGCCAGGCTGGTGGAGCAGCAGTGGGGTGAGAGCGACACCCGCGCCTTCGCGCTGGTCGTGGAGTCGGACGGTCCGTCCCGGCCGCCCTACCGGGGGATCGAGCAGGCGTCGCTGCTCAGCGACACCCTGCCGTACCCGGTGTACACGCCGGTGTGGGCGCGTGCGGACAACGGGGAGCCGACCGTCAGCTGGCGGCCGGCTCCCCGCGTCCTGCGGCGGGATCTGCCTGCGTCCCTGTCATCCGGGGGCGGCCCCGGTCTTGATCTGGCCGGAGCCGACAGATGGGACGCCTCCACCGTCGGGCGGGTCCAGGCGGTGCTGGCCAGCGGCGGGTTCCCGGTGGTCGTCGAGAGCTATCCCGACGGCAGGCTGGGGCTCACCACGCCGGACGGCCCCCGTCCGGCGACCCCCTACGCGGTCGCCTGGTCGATCGTGCGCGGGATGACGGAGCGGGCGCAGGACCCGCTGGCCACCCCGCCGTCGCTCGTCGTGGTACGGCCGCCGGTGTCCACAGGGGGCACATCGCTGCCCGCCGAGTACGGCAGGCGCCTGGAGTGGTTCGTCCAGGACACGCACGGCGACCTGGTGATGATCGCCGGCCGCTGGTCGGCAGACGGTGGGCCCCCTGCTCCGCACCCGCTCGAACCGGCCGCCCCGCCGGCCGCGGGGGTGCCGCGGGAGGCGGATCCGGTGGCCTGGTACACGTCCGGTACCAGGCTCTCCGACCTGCGGGTCTGGCCGCTGGCCGACGGCGAGGGGTTCTACGGGATCGACCTGACCGGGGGGCGCGCCGAGGCGCCGCCGCGGCGGCCGGGCCAGTTCACGGTGCTGCTGGAGGGCGGCCCCGCCGGCGCGGTCGGGTATCGGCAGGGTGGCCGGCCGGTCGCGCTGCCGGCCGAGCAGCTGGCGGCGCTGGTGGACTTCCTGCGGGCCGGTGCGGGCGCGACGTTCGGGACCGTGCGGCTGGTGCTGACGGGGCCGGGCGCGGACGGCGGGCCGTACCACGGGGTTCACTACGCGGCCCGGGTGGGAGCCGAGCTGTCGGGTGTGCCGGTGCTCGCCACCACACTGGCGGCCGAGCACACTGGCGAAGACGGCGCGTGGCGGGTGCCGGAGGTGCTGGCCGGTTTCCCCGGACCCGGCGGGCTGAACCTGACCTCCCTGGTCGTGGACGAAGCCACCCGCCGCAGGGTCGAGGCTGCCTCCGCACGCTTCCGGATCCCGGTGGTGGTCGAGAGCCATCCGGATGGCCGGCTGGGGCTGGTCCTGATCGCGGACGGCGCCTCCGTCTCCCTCACGGCGACACCCCACGATGTGGCCCGCCAGATCGTCCTCGCGCTGGCGGCGGACGAGGACAGGCGCCACCCCGGCGGTCAGGCGGCCCGGCCCGGGACGGCGCTGTCAGGTGCCTGGGCCGTGGACGTGATCGCCTCCCCGCCCGCCGGGTCCTTTCCGGATGACCCACGGGCGGGCGGCTACGAGGAGCGGAGCGCGCGGTTCGTCGAGGAGACGACCGCACTGGTCCGGTCGCTCCCGTTCGCGCGGGCCGGGCTGCTGCCGGAGGAGGCCGAGGCGCTGCGGTGGACCCGCGAGGCGCTGCGGGACGTCCGGCTGGCACTGCGCAGTGACCCGGTCTTCGTCGGCGGCCAGCCTGCCACGGCTGTCCTGCCCGAACCCGATGGCGCACCCGGGCAAGCAGAGGCGCCCGGGGCCCCCGACCTGCCGCGGGCCCCCGACCTGCCGCGCGCCCCCGACCCGTCGCCGCGCCCGCCCTCCGCTCCCGGCCTGCCTTCGGCTCCCGGCCTGCCACCCGGGCACGGAGTGGTCTTCGCGGACGGGCTCGCCGAGGTCGCAGACCGACTGGAGCCGGTCCCCCATGTGACCACCGTCGTCTGGCCGCGTCTTGCCGGCGGGGAGCTCGCCGCCGGCGGCTCCGCCGAAGCCGCGGGCCCGGCCCCGCTGTCGAACGAAGCGTTCGCGCAGCTGCTGCAGGAGGCCGGCTGGCAGGGCGGTCCGGTCCAGCTCTGGGCGCCGCCCCAGCTCGGATCGCCGCCGGAATACGGATCGCCGCCAAATCCCGGGGTGCGCGGGAACGCGCTGCGCGCGCAGGCGCAGGCCTTCGCCGAGCACCTCGGCACCGAGATCTGGCTGCCGGCGAGGAACGGCCGCCAGGAGATCGCGGACGGCCGCCTCCGGGTCGTCTCGGACAGCGGCGCCACCTGGGAGGTGGTGGTTCCGTCCGCACCGGTGGACGGAGCGTCGGCGGGGGTTCGCCGAGGCGTGGTCGTCGCGCCGCAGTGGCTTGCCCCCGCTCCCGACGGAACGCTGGCGCTGGCACGGCTGGCAACGCCGGTGCGGTGGCACAGCGGCATGGCGTCGGTGACGCTGCCCGAGTTCCTGCGCTGGCGCCCGGCCTTCCATCAGCTCGCGACGGCGGACACGGGGCTGTTCGACGTCCTTCTGCCGCGAAGCCACGGGGGCCTGGGCATCGTCAGCCCGGAGGTCGGGCCCGCGGCCGACTGGAGTTCGGACCAGGTGCGGACCCGGCCGCCTGCCGACCAGAGGGACCTCGAAGCGTTGCTCTCCGCGCACGGCTGGCAGCCGGGCCAGGACGTCAGGATCTGGACGCCGGACGGACCAGGCCGTTCGCGTTCCGTGGTGGCGGACTTCGCCCACACGCACCTGGTCGAAGTGATCACTCTCGCGGACGGCAGCGAGGTCGTCCTCGACGACGATGGCCGGGTCCTCTCCGACGGGCAGGTGCGGGCTCGCGACCGGGCCGGCGGGCCGGGCCGCTGGAGCGGGCTCGGGGTGCCGGCAGACCTGGGTCTGAGCAGGTGGGTCTCCGACCCCCAGGGGACGGTGCGGCCTCGGTCAGGCGACGCCGTGCTCGAGCAGCCCGGCCGGGTCACCCTCACCGGGCCCGGTACCCATGCCCGCTCCCTCCACGGGTTGTTCGCGTCTGGTCGCCGGCAGCCGGCCCGGCGGGACGACGCGTTCGAGGTGCATGGAGCGAGAGTCCGGGCTGACCGGGACGGCGGCCCCGTGTTCGAGGTGAGCGCCTTCGACGGCACGACCCGGACCGTCCGCCCCCGCGAGATGCCGGATTTTCTGCGGGGACACGGGTGGGGCGGCGACGTGCCGATCGCGGTGGCTCCACGCGGCCAGGGCGACAACCAGCGCCGGGACCCGGCGCACCGGGACCTGGAACTGCGGGCCTGGGCGGAGGTGGGCGAGGCCGTCGGCGAGTTCGTGTTCGCGCCGGCTGCCGACGGCGGCTCGCCGCACGGCGCCGACACGCTGACCCTGCGGGTGGAGACCGGTGACGGCGAGTCGGCCCCGGGCCGATGGGAGGTGGTGTTCACGCCCCCGGGACGCTCCGTCCCGCTGGTGACGGACCCGGTCGGTCGACTGTGGCCGGCCCGGGCACCAGCCTGGCTGCGGATGGCGGACAACGGCCTCGCCGCGCCCACCAACGCGATGGCGCGGCGGCACTGGACGCGGTACACCAGCGACAGCCTCGGTTACCCGACCGGCGCGGGAGTGCTCGCGCTCGATCTTCCTGTTCTCACCGGTGGCCGACTCGGAGTCACTTTGGGTGACGGAACGGTGGGCGAGGCCTCAGTCGACGAGATCGTGGCAGCCGCCTCCCGTGGCACCGGGGGGACGATCAGAGCGGTGGTGCTGTGGTCCGTACCCCCCGCGGACCCGGGCGCCTACGCGGTGTTCACCGCGCACATCGCCGAACTGGCCGGCCGGTGGCGGCGCCCCGTCGCCCATGCCCACCCGCGCGCCGACCCGTTCACGACCCGCTTCGCGCCGGGCAGCGTCCTGGGTCCCTCGGGTCGGGAACCGGCCGACGATCTGGCTGCTGAGCTGGTGTTCACCTACCCGGCGGAGCCGGCCATGCCACCCCCGGCCTACCTGGCGGCCGTTGACGACGGAGTTCCCGAGGAGCCGCCGGGCTATTCCGGAGCGGGCAGCATCGTCGACGCGTGGCCCGTCGGCCCGGCGCGGGTGATGCCCGTCCCGCGCTGGGTCCCCTCCGACGAGGACGGCCTGGTCACGGCGGTGCTGCACAGCGCGGCGCTGCAGCATCCCAGGTCCGCCTCCGCGGACCTCTACGGGCTGCTGGTCCGGGCGCCGGGCCCGGTGGCCGCGGCGGTGCGGACCTTTCTGGATGGGCTTCACGCCCAGTCGGGGCTCGACCTCACCGGCGTCGACCGGCTGACGGCGGACCGGGCGGCGATCGCCGACGCACTCAGGCTGCACCTGCTCTGGGTGGGGCCGGACAGTGTCGACGCGAGTGGTCGCCCCGGCGACCCGACCGTCGCCGTCCACGACGCCGGCCCGGAGTCGATGATCGGCCGCCACCTCGCGCTGTGGCCGTCGCGCGGCCTCGGCCACTGGCCCCGGGGAACCCCGTTCCCCGCACCGCTTCCCGACGCACCGCATCTGCCCGCCGACGAGACGGACGCGACCGTGTCACGGGCCGTCGACATCCTGAGTGATATCTCCGCGGGCACGTGGCCGGCGGGCGGCCCGGCCGACACGCCGATCCCGCTGTCCGTGGCGCCCTCCCCGGACGCCATGTACCTCGACCCGGACGCCATGGACCTTGGCACGGACGCCATGGACCTCGACGCGGACGCCATCACGCCGGCTCCGCCGGACACCGCTGCTCAGGCGGAACCGGACGGGACGATGCCCGTGGGCGAAGGGGCGATGTCGGCCGGTGAGGTCGAGGTGCTCAGGGCGGTGCGGCAGGAACTGGCGAGCGGGCAGCCTCCTCGCACAGTCGGTGACGAGGTGATTCTGAGGCACTACCGCGAGCTGCGGCGCCAGGAGCAGGTCGTCAGGGATCGGCGCCTGTGGCCGGGCGAGGAACTCTCGGCCGGCCCCGCCCGCTCCCCGCGCACGCCCGAGGATCTCGTCCGTGAGGTGGCGGCGTGGCTGCGGGGGGACGCCGGGCTGCGCGGCGGCGGTCCGCCCGTGCCGCGGGACGGGCCTGACGCCGTCCGGTTCACGATGGTGGTGCCCGAGGGCAGGCGGTCGTTCGGCGAACAGGATCCGGAGTTCCTGCTGCTGGAACAGTTCGCCGACCAGGTCCACCACCAGGTGGTGACGCGCATCCGTGACGGGCTTCCCCCGGTGCGGGTGACAGCTGTCGGTCCGGGGGCGCCGGAGATCGATGAGCGGGCCGCGGCGGTGCGGGACGGCGTGCGGCGCCGCCTGGAGGAGTTCCGCGGGGGGTCTCGCGGGGCGGCCGCGGCCGCGGTTCTGGGCGACCCGTCGGGTGACCGCCAGATCCTGGACGCGTACAGGGAGCTGCAGGTGCAGTCCCGGCATCGTGGAAAGACCTCCGGCCAGCTTGTGGACTTCGTGGTCGCGAAGGTGCTGGGGCTGCCCGAACCGGGGCTGCTGGGTGGAGGCAACGTCTCGTCCCGCGCTCCGGATCGGGGGGTGGGGCCGGCCGACCAGCAGGACACGGGCGGGCGGGCCGCGGATGACGGGCTGGCGGCCATGCGCCTGGTGGTGGATCTGCCGGAGCGGGCGCGGGCTCTCGAGGGGCGGGGCGCGGGGTCGGACCGGTTGCGAGCCTTCGCCGGGGGCGTCGCCGCCGCGGCGGTTCGCCGCCATCGCGCGGGCGGCCGTCCGCTGGTGGTGACCCTGGAGGGTGGGGGCAACGGGCGGCTCGGGAACTCGGCTCGGGCCGTGGAGTCGGGGGCCCACCGGGCCGCGTCGGTCGGGGAGTTCGTCGAGGCGTTCGTGGAGGGCGGCCTGGTCGGCACAGGTGTTCCCACCGGGTGGGTCCGGGTGCGGGCCGGCAGCCGGGGCTCGGGGGCGTCGGCTGCTCCCTTCCCGGTCGCGGTGGCGTCGTCCGCGCAGCGGCGCCAGGTGGTGGGCTGGGTCGCCGAAAGCACCGACGGCGACGCGGCGGGGCCGGAAGCGGTGGGGCCGGGTCTCGAGCAGGCCTGGCGGGGCGCCTACGAGGCCGAGGTCGATGTGACGCGGCGCGTCGTGTTCGCCCCTGGCGTGCCGGAGCTTGCCGGGGTGGCCGGGGCCGTCGTCTCCCCGCCGGGGGTGGTCACGGTCGTGCTGCCGCGCCTGCCGGAGGGACAGCTCGGCGTGCCCCGGCGGGACGCGGGGGCCGCTGGTCTGGACGTGTTGTCGGCCGGGGTGTTCCGGGCGTTGCTGGAAGCGGCGGGGTGGCGGGGCGGTCCGGTCCAGATCTGGGCGCCGTCCGCGTCCGGTTTCGTGGTGCGGGCCGCGGTGCTGACCAGGCAGCTCTCGCTCCTCGGGCCGGGGCTGGGGACGGAGATCTGGCTGCCGGCGTTCGGCAGCGGTCAGCGGGTCGATTCCTCGGGTGGGCTGCGGGTGACAGGCCACCAGCCGAACTGGCGGATGATCGAGCCTTCGGGCGGGGAGCTTGCCCGCGGGAGGGCGGTACCTCCGGCCTGGCTGGTGGGTGCCGACGAGGGGCGGCTGGTCCCGGCGGAGGGCCGCCAGCCGGTCCGGTGGGGGGGCGGGGCCTGGTGGATGACCCTGGCGGAGTATCTCGACCGTGGGCCCGATCTGCGCGGGCTCGCTGCGGCGGGCGACCCGTTCTTCGACGTCCGGGCTGATGCGGACGATGTCCCCTTCGCCGCGGACCCGCCCGACCGTCCGTCCGACACCGACGCCTTCACCGCCGCGCTGGTTCAGGCGGGTCATCCACGGGGGCAGGATCTCAGGATCTGGGCCCTGGACCTGCCTGCCGCATGGCGGCGTTACCTGCGCGGTTTCGCGGCGGCCAGGGAGATCGAGATCGTCGCGCCGCGCGCCGGGAGCCGGTCCGTCGAGCTGGTCGGCGGGTCGCCGCGGGTGACGGGCCCGGATGGTGGACCGGGCTGGTGGGACGTGGTGGGGCCGTTGGCGGAGCAGAACCGGAGCAGATGGCGGTCGGAGGCGGGATTCCTGCGCTGGCGTGACGCGGATGCCGTCGTCACCACGCGGTCCGGCGTCCATGCGTTCGATACCGGTGAGTACACCCGCGCGGCTTTCCCGCTGACCGCTCGTCCCGAGGGGCTGTTCGAGCAGTTCGCCTTCGAGGTGACGCTGCGGGCCCGCGAGGACGGCCGCGGCGGCGCGGAGTTCGTCGTCGACCGGTTCGACGGGACGTCGCGTGCCCTGCCTCCCCAGGAGGTCCCGCGCTTCCTGGCGGTGCACGGCTGGAAGGGCCAGCCGATCGCCGTGGTTCCGCACCGGTTCCACGGGGTGGAGGGCGTGGTGTGGGAGCCCGAGCTGGACGCGCGGGCGTGGGCGGCGGTCGGGCGCGCAGCCGCTGACATGGTCGTCTTCGCACCCGACCAGAACACCACGGGTATGCCTCTGCTGAGCGGCTACCGCAGGGTCCGGGGCCGTGGCGGGGAGCCGGGGTTGTGGATCATGGTCGCTGGCCCGTCCGGTCAGCCGGCGCCCCTGTCGACGGACGCGTTGGGGCGGTTGTGGCCGCCCGCCGAGGTGGCGTGGATCGACGCCGACGGTGACGGTCTGGCGGCACCGTCCCGCCAGCACCGTCGGAACTCCTACTTCTTCGGACGCGCGACGGCGGTGTTCGGCCTTGATCTTCCGGTGCTCGGTGACGGGGGCCTGGGGGTGGGGCTCGGAGACGGAAGCGCGCGCCCGTTCGACCCGATGGAGGTGGCGCGCCGGGCGGCCGTGCAGCGGGCACTGGCCGGGCATCGTGACCAGATCGGGACCGTGGTGCTGTGGTCGACGCCACCGAGAGCCGACGCCGCCTATGCGCGCTTCGCCGCGGACGTCGCCAGCCTGGCCGCGGCCTTCCAGACGTCGGTGACACATGTCCGGCAGGGGGCTACCAGGGCCGAGAGGGGAGCCACCGACAGCGCGAACATCGGCCTGGGTATCGTGCCCGCGGCCAGGTCCGATCTCGTCATCGTCGGCGAGGACACCCTCCGTGCCGCGCTGAACAGGCCGGAGGCCCTGCCGGGCTACGTGGATCCGGCGGAGACCGGTCCGCGTCTCCACGCGCGTCCGGCTGCCCCGCAGGGTGTCCTCATCGAGGGGGCCTCAGATGTGCCGGCGGGCTCGGACCAGGCCGCGGAGCTGCCCGCCTACGCCGATGGCCCGCCCCCGTACGCCGACGTCCTCGTCACCGGCCCGGGTGTGTACGCCATCGACCGCCGGGATGCGATCGACCGTCAGCAGCCTGACCGTGCGAGCCCCGGGCCGGAGGGCGCCGACCGCCGCCGGCGGGAGGACGTCTTCGAGGTCGGTGGCCTGCTGGTGCGGGCCACCGACCAGGGTGGCGTGGAGTTCGTCGTCGACCGGCCGGACGGGCCGCCGCACGTCCTGCCGCCCGAGCAGATGCCCGCCTTCCTGCGCGCCCACGGCTGGGGCCGGCAGCCGATCGCGGTCATCCCCCGCCGGTTCCTCTTCGGGGACCCCACGCTGGAGTGGGACCCGGCCCGGGAGGCGCGGGCGTGGGCGGAGGCGGGCAGCGCCGACGGCGCCATGTTCGTGTTCGCGCCGGAGCCGGCCACCACCGAGGTGGACCTCGACGACCATCCGGCGTTGCGCGGTGCCTTCGGGAACGCCGGCCGCTGGGAGCTGGTCACCGGGCCCGAGGGACAGCAGCCATCCCTGGGCACGGATGCGGCCGGGCGGCTGTGGCCGGCGGGTGAGGTGATGTGGCTGCGGGCGGGGCCGGGGGGCCTGGGCGCACCATCCGCCGAGACGGTGCGCCGGCGCGGGGGCCGTCCCGAGGCGTTCTTCCGCCCCTACGCGCCGGAGTCGTCCGCGCTCGGTCTCGAACTCGCCGTGCTCGACGACGGGCGGCTCGGGGTGGGGCTCGGCGATGGAAGCACCCGCCCGTTCGATCCCGCGGAGGTCGTCGAGCAGTCCGAGGCGGAGACGCCGGACAGAGTCGCGACGGTGGTGCTGTGGTCGGAACCACCGGCCGACGAAGGACGGTACGCAGTCTTCCAGGACGACGTACGCCGGCTCGCGGCAGAGTTCGGCGCGCCGGTGATCCAGGTCCGGCGGGGCGTCGAACCGTCCCCGGTGAACAACAGTGCGAGCGGCGGGCTCGGGCCGCTCCCCGCCCCGCGTGACGACCTCGTGGTCACCCACCCGGACGGGTCAGTGGAGAGCAGCGCCGCGGTCCCGTCCCTGATCGACGGCGCCGGGCTGTTCGTCGGTCTGAACGCGGGTGCCGCCGCGGACGCGGCCTGGCTCGCCTACCGGGTGGCCGAGCGGGACTTCTCCCTGGCGCAGGCGCGCTACCACCAGCTGCACCCCGACCTGCCGGGCGGCCGGGGAGAAGGAACGTCCGCGACCGGTTCCGGCGGGGGCAAGGCGCCCGCCACGCCCGCCCAGGTCCAGGCCGGCGTTGATCTGGACAACGCGGCGGCCCGGCTGGGTGACGCGCAGGCCGGCCTCGACCGCCTCGGTCTCGATGCCGAGGCGCTGCGGGCGGCCGATGGGGATGCGCTGCGGCTGTCTCTGCTGGAACGCCCACGCCTGCCCGGCGGCGCCCGGCCGACGGAAACCCGCGAGCCCGGCGAGCCCGGCCCGGTCGGCGAGCCCGGCCCGGTCGGCGAGCCCGGCCCGGCTGACGAGGCCAGCGAGGCCGACGCGGCTGGCTCGGCACGTGGCTCCGGGCGCAGCCTGAGACACGGGTTGCACCTGCACACCGGCGCCCCGCCGCCGGCGGGGTGGTTCGGCCGGCGGCAACCGGCGTCCGGCACGATCGTCGACGCCAGCGGTGGCCAGGTCTTCTCCGGCACGATCCACGAACGCGGTGATGGCGAGTTCCGCATCTCCGACCCGGCGAACAGCCGACGGTGGCGGCAGTACAACGCCGCCGGCGACCTGGTCGACTCGAGCGGCGGTGTCAACCTGACCGGGCAGAGGGACGTCAGCGTCGGCCATCTGGAGATCGGCCCGGAGCCCGGGACCGCCACGCTGCATCGGCCAGGTGGCATCGTCGAGGGGTTCGCCTACGAACGCACACCGGACGGCGAGCACCAGATCACTGGTTCTCTGGACGGGTCGTGGCGCCGGTTCGACGCCCGCGGCCAGCTGACCGCCGAGGGGTTCGAGGTGGACCGCGGGCCTGCCGACCCGGTCGGCGGCGTTGAGGTCCGGTTCCCGTCCGGCCAGGCGAGCCTCACCCGGCCGGATGGTTCCACCGACGAGTTCCGATACGAGCCGCTGCTGGACGGCGGTTTCCGGCTCACCAGCCAGCAGGGCCGGACCTGGATGCTGTTCGACAGCTCCGGCCAGCTCGTCAGTGAGCGGATCGTGGTGCGTCGCACGGAGAACGCCGGGCCGGCCGGCTGGTACACCATCGATCACGCTGCCGGCCGGGCAACCCTGGACGGGCCGCGTGGCGGCCGCGCCGAGCACGGGTACCGGCCGCGCCCGGACGGCGGCCACGAGTTCGAACTCTCCTCCAGCCTGGTCCGCCGGTACGGCGCTGACGGGGTGCCGGTCGAGGAACGCCTGCGGCTGAGCCGGGCCGGTCGGCCAGCCGGCAGCCTCGAGTTCGACCTGCGGACCGATGACGTCCGCCTGACCGGCCCCGGTGGCCCGGCCCCGGTCGATCATGTGGGGCTGCTGGGAGGACGGCACCGCCTCGATCTCGGCGGGGGAGCCTGGCGCGAGTTCGACCGGGAGGGCAGGCAGACCGGTGAGCGCCGGCCCGTGCGCGGGCCGGGCAGCGCGCCGCTGGGCGACCTGGAGATCGACCTGACCACCGGGACGGCGACGCTCACCCGGGGCCTGATCATCGACGGGTTCACCTACCTGCCGCTGGACGGCGGCGGTCACCAGATCACCGACGGGCTGGACGGATCCCGGCGCCGGTTCGACACGAACGGTGACCTGGTCGGGCTGCGCTTCGATGTCAGCACCCGCGGCGGCGCACCTGCCGGATTCCTGGAGGTCGACGTGCTGGCCGGCACGTCAACCCTGACCAGGGACGGGACTGTCGAGGATTTCGCCTACCGGCCGCTGCCGGATGGCGAGCACGAGATCACCGATCCGCTGGACGGATCGTGGCGCCGCTTCGACGACGGCGGGAATCTCACCGCCGAGCGGATGGAGGTGCGGGACGGACACGGTGAGACCTACGGCCAGCTGGAGATCGATCTTCGCCGGGGATCGGCCACGCTCTACCGCACATCGGACCACCCGATTTTCCACAGGCTGCGGTTTGTGTCGGGCGGTGGCCTCGAGATCGTCGTCCTGGGGACTGACGAGATCGCTGACCCGGGGACCGGGCTGTGGCGCCGCTTCGACGCGAACGGCTACCTGCTGGGCCAGCGCCTCGAGGTTGATGTCCGCGGAGCCGGGCCCGGCCAGTTTCTGGAGATCGACCTTTCGGCTGACACGGCAACCCTGACCATGGGCGAAGCAGCCGAGGACTTCGCCTATCGCCCGCTGCCGGACGGCGGACACGAGATCGCCGACCGGCAGGACGGGTCGTGGCGCCGGTTCGACGATTTCGGCACGCCGACCGCCGAGGGACTCGGTGTGCGCGACGCGACCGGCGAGGAGTTCGGCCAGCTGGAGCTCGATCTCGAGGCGGAGTCGGCCACGCTCTACCGCACGAACGGCACCAGCGTCACCGGCGGCCTGACTGTCCTGCCGGCCGGCGACATCGAGGTCGGCAGCCGCGAGGGCCGTTCGTGGTACTGGTTCGACCCGGAGGGCAACCTTGCCGTGCACCGCCTCGACATCAGGAACCGTGCCGGCGAACCTGCCGGATCGCTGGAGATCGATGTGCAGGCCGACCTGGCGACGCGGCTCGGGCCCGGTAGCGGCAGCGGCAGCGGTGCTGACAGTTGGCGCTACCAGCCGTTGCCCGGGGGTCGGCACCAGGTCACCGACCAGTCGGACGGGTCGTGGCGCCGGTTCGACGCCGACGGGAACCTGCTCGCCGAGCGACTGGGCCTGTTCGACGGACCCGGTAGCCGCGCCAGCCCCGCCCTCGGCCATCTCGAGATCGACCTCGTCACCCGCTCGGCCAGGTTGTACCGGAGGAACGGCCCCGTGGTCGCCGCCGGTCTGGAGGGGGCCGGCGCCTCCCACGACGTGCAGCAGCCGACGAATGGTCCCGTCACCTTCTATGACCTGGAGGTGCGGCCGGACGGCGGATTCCGGGTCAGCGACCAGCGGATCGACGCGTGGCTGGTGTTCGATGCCACCGGTCGCCTGCGCACGCAGGGTCTCGGCGTCAGGAACCGCGCGCGTGCCGACGGCGGGTCTCTGACCATCGACCGGAACGCCTTGACTGCTATGTTGACCCGCCCGGACGGCACCGTCAGGCAGTTCCGTCATAGGGCGTGGCCGCTGCCCGGAGTTCCCCATGAGCTCATCGCCGTGGATGGTTCGTGGCACCATGTCGACGCCCAGGGAGACCTGATCGCGGAGCGGATCGCGACGCGGGACGGCCAGGGTGACCCGTTCGGCCATCTGCAGGTCGACCACGTCGCCCGCAGCGGTTTCCACACCGAGCTCGGCGGTGTCGACACGGAGTGGGACGTGCGGGTCGATGGCGACGAAAGTATCATCCTCACTGGTACTAATGGTGGGCTGTACCGCTTCACGGCCGACGGAATTCTCCGAGAGGAGACCATCGTTGTGCTGGATCCCTTCGGAAGAATGGACGGGCGGCAAGTCCGCGTCCGTCCGGACGGACGCGGCAACGACCGTCTCGCCCTGTATCGCCGGAACGCTCCGGTCGCGAACGTCGAGGTTTCGCGGGAGCCTGGCATCGGCTTCCGGATCACTGACACGAGCTGGACCGGCCACCGTCATGACTTCCGAATTATCGATCACACGGGTGCGCTGCGGTCCGAATCGATCAGAATCATCACCGAGAACCGCGACAATACTCGTTTCAATGACTCGTATGTCGTTGACCACCAGGCGGGGACCTGGGTCCGGGTGGGGCCCGAAGGCGCTGCGGTTCCGGGCGCGTCGAGGCGGGTGTACGGCGGTGCGGGCAGCGTGGTCGTCGAAAGGGACGGCGCGCTGCGGCTTGTCGGCGATGCCGGCAGCCCGCTCTACTCGCGTGAACCGCTGTACCAGAACGTTTACCCGGTCACGACCGTCGAGACCTTCCAACGGGCCAGCGGGAGACGGTTCTGGGTCGAGTGGACCGGTCAGGGCGGCGGCCTGCTTGGGCGGCGAGGCCGAGAGGGCGCGCGAGTCTACTCCGACCTGGCCGAGGGAAGGCAGTGGTCGGACGAACACGGCCACCAGGGTGCTGTGCGGGAGTACCGGCGGACGGCGGACGGCGGCCTGCTCCGGGCTGATCTGCTGCGGGACGGGTCCTGGCGCTGGTACCGGTACGACCGCCACGGCCATTTCGTCTACGAAGGCGTCCGTGAGACGACGTGGTACCGGAGCTGGCGGGATGTCTTCCTCACCCCGGACGGTGACCAGCTGGTGCCGCACCGGTACAG
The DNA here is from genome assembly GCF_041008525.1 of Parafrankia sp. FMc2. Classification (NCBI taxonomy): domain Bacteria; kingdom Bacillati; phylum Actinomycetota; class Actinomycetes; order Frankiales; family Frankiaceae; genus Parafrankia; species Parafrankia sp. FMc2. The sequence continues at coordinate 21,805 of NZ_JBFLUG010000095.1, forward strand.
CTCGGCGCTCAACTGGCTGTCGAGGGCCATGCACTACCGGGAGAGCAGGATCGTCTGGGACGAGGAGTCCGCCGGCTACCGCCTCGACGAGAACTACCAGAAGTTCTCGCCCCAGCTCAAGGACGTCGGCAGCCTCGAGATCATCGAGGGCGGGCACCGGATCAAGACCGTGCGGTGGGCTGAGCAGCGCCCCCCGGACGTGCTGTGGAAAACCCCGGACAACATACCCGGTGCATTTGACAGGACGGTGGCGCGGCTCCTCGGTAGCAGGATCGGAGCGGTTGACTTTCCCGATCCGGGATGGTGGCTGGGCGACTCCCGCTTCCAGGTGTTCACCTGGACCGAGACCGACGCCGAAGGCGCCGAGGTGGCTACCGGTGTGCGAACGCTGACCCCGGACAGTTCCTTCTCCGACTTCACCCGTGGAGGCCTGTTCGTCCGCGGCTCGATCAGAGTGGAGAACGGCAACACCGTCGAGATCGGCCGTGCGACGAACGGAAGATGGGCCGCCCTCAACGCCGCCGGGCCGAACCCGGGGGCGCGCGTCCTCAACTGGCGCGAGATCGACAGCGACAGGCGGGTCGTCCAGACCGGCCAGCGGAGCTTCGCGCAGGACGGGAGACACTGGGTTGACACGGTCGTCGACATCGGCGGGCGCAGAATGGCCGCGGCCCGTGACCAGAGGATCGTCCGGCGCACTGACGAGCAGGGCAACGTCGTCACCGTGTACCGGCGGCACTGGCTTCCCGGAGAGCAGTACGACCCGCAGGTGCTCAGGACCGTCACCCGCAACACCCTGGGGCAGATCGTCCGGCGTGAGGACACGTGGCTCCCCGACGCGGCGAGCCCGGCCGGGCCGTCGTCCCCGGACGAACCGTCCTCGATCACGGTCACGGGCTTCGGTGACCCGCGTACCGGCGCCTGGGCCTGGGAGGACGACGCGGACGGGCGCGGAACGCGGATCAGTGGCCGCAACGAGCGCTGGACCGGTACCTGGGACGACTCCTTCCACGATCTGCGGACCGGGAATGACGGGGCGGTCGAGCGAATCCGTGATTTCCGGTCGCTGGACAGGGGCCGTTCGCTGGCGGCGCAGCGGATGCCCGACGGGACGTGGCACTCCGAGATCCGCGACATCACGGGCTCTCCGGTGCCGGGCTCCGAGGCCCGGCGCTTCTGGCTGCACCCGGACGCACAGTGGCTGCCCACCGTGCCGCGAGGCGTCCGCCCGCAACGCTGGGAGGACCGGGACGAGGCCGGGAACATCCTGCGTGAGCTTGCCTACGGCCGGGTGCGTCAGTACGACCCGCCGCGTCCGCCGGACCGGCCGCTCGGCTGGGGCACCTGGAGGGAGTTCGACTACGGCGCCGTCTTCCGCGAGCGCAGGGACCTGGGTGACGGGGTCTTCCGCGAGACCGAGACCTTCCACCAGCAGTGGCGGGAGACCGACGCGGACGGCCGGCTGCTGCGCTACCGTTCACTGTCCGGAACAGTGTGGGAGCGCAGCCCGCTGAACCGCTGGTCCATCCAGCACTCGAACTTCACCCTGGTCGGCCGTGAGTTCGAGTACCGCGGCTGGACGAGCGAGATCCGCGGCAAGAACCGCATGTGGCGGGAGACGAACCGGCTCCAGTACAAGGCGGTCGACGGGCTCGTCGGCGAGTTCGTCGGCTCCACCCGGAAGGTCGCGCAGAAGGCGTCGCTCGACTTCACCCAGGAACTCGTCCTCGACTTCGTCGCGCAGGTGATGGTGGCCGCCATCTTCAACCGGAGAAAGCTCACCGAGCCCGACTACCTGCGGGCGCTGGTCGGCGCGGCGATCAACAGCTTCCTGAAGACCGCGAACAGCGCCTACCACGACTGGGAGGCCGGCGGGCTCAAGGGCTTCAAGGACGGCCTCGCCAACGTCGACGGGGGGAAGGACTACAACCGCAACCCGTACAACCAGGACAAGCACTGGGACAACGAGTGGGCCGGCACGGAGAACCCGCCCCGGTGGCGGACGACCACCTACGACTATCTCCAGACGACCCTTCTCATGGGATTCGTCGCCGCGTTCGTGGCCACGGCGGTGAACGCCGCCGCGTTCGGCCTGCCCAAGGACTTCATCCCGCTCTCCGGAGACAGGGCGGCGCGTGCCGGCGCCTGGGGCGGCGCCGGGGCTGTCGGAGTGGCCCTGGCGTTCGGCCTGGTGCGGACCGTGCTGCACGCGGCCGGCTCCGGGCGGATCTTCCACCGCGGTGGGCTCTCCGACATCATCATTTCGTTCATCGAGCGAGGGGCCGAGCGCGCTCTGGGTACCTACCTGACCCTGCGCGCCCTGAACCTGCTCCCGCAGCAGAACGTGCAGCCGCCGCCAGTCGCCGCGGCGCCCGCCCGTTTCTGAGCACGCGCCGCAGACCCCGGCGACCACGCCGGATGGCCTCGGGACGCGGACGGTGAACCGGTCGGGACGTTCCGTACGTGTCCCAGGGCAGTGGGGCGGCGTCCGCCGCTCTCCGGCCCCGGCGGACAGCCCGCGTCCGCCGGGGCTCGGGCCGGTCGGCGGAAGGAAACCGGATGAGTGTCATCCCGCAGGGGACTGCGCCCGCGTCGGGGGACACCAGCGAGTCGGATGGGTCCGACAGCACGGAGGTCTGGCATCGTGTCCTGCTCGCCCTGGCCGGGGTGCTGCCGGATCCTCTGCTCAGCCGTGTCCGCGCCTGGCTGGCCGACGGGCGGTGTGCGGAGGTGGCGCGCGCGGTCGCCGTGGCACTGGTCGCGGCGGGCGCGCCGATTCCCGCGGAGCTCGCGTCGACGGTCCGCGCGGGCCTTCGCGCGGCCGATGCCGATCTCAGCGCCATGGTGGCGATGCTTCCTCGCGACGAACGGGGGCCCGTGCCCTGGCGTTTCTCCTGCACGGAAGAGCAGTGGAGCTGCCTGCCGCTCGACCTGACCGGCAGCGATGCGGGCCCGGCGGCCGGTAGCAGCGATGCGGCGGCCGGTAGCAGCGATGCGGCGGCGGTTGCGGCGGCCGAGGCCGAGCCGGTCGCCCTCGGGCTCTGGCGATCCTGGCGGCTGCCCATGGAGGACGGGCTGCGGCCGCCGCCGCGACGGGTGTACGTGGTGACCGTCGAGCCCGGCCCCGGCCGTGCAGCAGCCGTAGCCGGCCGGGTGCAGGCCGCGCTGGACGCAGCCGGTGAGCTCGACCCGCAGGTCGAGGTGTGTGAGGCCGGCGGTGAGCCGCCGGTCTACCAGGTGCTCGCCCGAACCTTCGGGGCACTGCTCTGGGCCCGGGAGCCCGCCGGGGAGGTGTTCCTCGCCCGCGCGCTCGACGAGGTCGACCCGGCCGGCGGGCCTCGCTTCGATCCCGCCGGCCCGCCGGTCGCGGCGGACATCGCACGCCGGGCCGCCGCCTACCTGGACGCCGGGGTGCCGCTGATCCGCACCACCGCCAGGGCACCGGACATCCTCGAGCCGGACCGCGGCGAAGTCGTCCCACTGACGATCCGCACCGACGGCCGGTGGGTGTGGGCCGACAGCATCAGCTACTACCTGGCCACCTACGGTCTGGCCGCCGACCCGGACCTGCTCGACCACGCGGCGCGCGGCGGGATGCCCGGCCGGCTCGACGAGGTCGCCGCACACCGGATCCTCGCCGCGCTCCTGGGGGACAGCCTCACCGACACCGCATACCCGGCTCCCGCTCTCGCTACGTGAGGTGATCAGCCTGGCACCGGCCTCCGCGGTGGGCCCTGGACCGGCCTCGAGAAGAAGCGACCGGCCCGGCCGGCCGCGCGGCGGCCGAGGCGGCGTGGCGGCTGCCGGAGGGCGAGACGGAACAGGTCGTCCGGGAACCGGCACCGAGCGGGCTGCAGCTGTCGAGCGGGTGGCAGCTGTGCAGACCGAGACGGCAGGCCTCGGCCCGCAGCGCGCGCAGCCCGTGGTGGGCCCGGCTCTTCACGGTGCCTGCCGGCACGCCCAGGATGGCGGCGGCCTGACCGGTGGTGCGGCCCAGCAGGTAGGTCTCGACGAGGGCGGCGCGGTGCGCCTTACCGATCCGCTCGAGCAGCGTGGCGAGCATCATCGTGTCGAGCAGCGACTCGCTGAGGTCGGGCTGGGTGGCCGTGTCGGCGTGCTCCGGCGTCAGTTCGAGTTCGGTCGGCCGGGCGCGGCGCATGCGGTGGCCGTCGACGACGATGTTGTGGGCGACCCGGCGCAGCCACCCGTTCACCGAGCCCTTCTCGGGCACCAGGCGGTCGAGGTGGTTCCAGGCTCGCAGGAACGTCTCCTGGACGACGTCCTCGGCCCGCCCGCGGTCGCCGTCGCAGAGGCGGGTGACGTAGGCGAGAAGTGCTGGCCGGTGCTCCTGCACGACCTGGTCGAAATGGTGCTCGACGGTCCGTGCCGCGCTGCTGTGTTCCGCGATCGTCGACATGCTCTGACGATTTCGGAACGGCACCCGCCGTCCCAGGGAGCGCGCCCCCGACCTGCGGGGCGGTCCCCACGGCCCCGGTAGGGACCTCCCTACCCTGCCGAACCCCTACCCTGCCGAACCCCTACCGGCGGCAGACCGAGGTCCAGCGGCGAGGCAGCGGCCATGATCATGGTTGTCGTGGCCCGTGGTGGAGGTGCGGAGTCGCTTTCCGGGGCCTTGGTCCGGGTGGCGTAGCCGTACACGGTGCCGACGACGGTGGCGAGGGCGAGGACGACGACGGCGATCGCCAGCGCGATCATCACCTCGCGGCGGCTGATGCCAGGCGGACGGTCATCCTCGGGTGGCCGCCGTGCGGCGCCCGTCGAGCGCCCTCCGGCCAGCCGTCGATGCCCGCGTGCGGGGGAGGGGGGCTTAGGTGTCTCTCCGGCGGGGGGCGAGTCGTTGCCCTGGGATGGGCCAGGGGCCTTCCGGCCGGCAGGCGAGCTTCCGGCAGGGGGAGCCTCGGTCCCGTCCTCGGCGGCGGTCCGCGTGGCTGTCTCCGCCGGGCTGCCCACTGACGGGGGAGCCCAGCTGCCGTCCGCCGGGGAGGTGGCGGGGCCGTCCGTCGGTCGCCGGCTGTTGTCGGTGTCCGGTTGGACGGCGCTGTCGGCAGCGGGCGGTGTCTCCGACTCGGACGTCGCACCCGGCTGAGGCGACGCTCCCTCCTGAGCCGGCGCTCCCGGCCAAGGAGGCGTGCCCGGCTGGGACGGTGGTGCGTCCGGATCGGCGGCGGGCCGCTGCGCCTCCGTTCCAGCCGGCTCCGGGACGGTGGCGGTGCTGCCGGGCCCGGCAGGCGGCTGCGCGGGTGCGATCGGTTCCGCGGGGGCGACCGGTGCCGCGGGTGTCGCGGGTGCGGCGTCCCACGGCACTTCGGCCGGGGGGAGCAGCGAGGCGGCGATCTGCGCGGCGCCCAGGGCCACCACGTGCTTGGGGTGGATGTCGATCAGGACGGGGCGGCCGAACTCCTTCTCGACGGTGCGGGCGACCAGCGGGATCTGTGACGATCCGCCGGCCAGCAGCACCGCCGTGAGATCGCCGGGCGTCACGTCGGCGGACTCCAGCGCCCGCCGCAGCCCTTCGACCGTCGCCGTGACCGCGGGCGCGGCCAGCTCCTCGAACCGGGCTCGGGTGAGCCGCACCTGCCGGCGGGCGCCACTGAGGAACACGGGGATGGCCGTCTCCTCGTCGAAGGTGAGGGCCTCCTTCGCCAGCACGCACTCGTGCCGCAGGCGGGTGAGCGCCAGCGCGTCCGTGCCGGGGTCGGCCGCGGTGACCGCGCCGCCCAGCTCCTCGTCGACGTGCCGCAGCACCGCCTCGTCGAAGTCCACGCCGCCCAGCCACTCGACACCCTCCGGGGTACCGAGCAGCCGCAGCCTGCCGCCCTCCTGCAGGACGATCGCGCTGTCGAACGTGCCGCCGCCGAGGTCGTAGACGGCGAGGACGTCACCGTCGGACAGGTTCCGCCGCTCGGCGTAGGCGGTCGCGGCGGCGACCGGCTCGGTGACGAGCTCCACCTCGGCCAGCCCGGCGAGCTGGGGCACCTGCTCGAACTGCTCCAGGCGGTACGGACCCCAGACCGCGGGCCGGCTCAGCACGACACGCGCCGGCGGCGCACCCTCCAGCCGGACGGCGGCGGCGACCGCGTCGCGCAGTGCCGCCGCGAGGAGCGCGGCCGGCGCGAACGGAGTGCCGCCCAGCAGCATCGGGGTCGGGTCGCCGAGCCGGCGCTTGAACTCACGCGCGGCCCGCTCCGGCTCCTGACCAGCCCGGCGCTCCGCCGCGTCGCCGGTCAGCAGCTGCCCTTCGGCGGTCGCGAACGCCACGGAGGGGACAGCGGTGCTCCGGCTGCCGAGGCTCACCATCTCCAGGCGACCGGGGCGGCCGGTCGCCACGGCGGTGAACGTCGTTCCGAGATCGACACCCAGCCCGTAGATCACCGCGTCCGGCTCCGGGGAAGCGCGGTCCGTGACTGCATGCATCCTCCACGACACTAGGCCGATCCGAGGCTACCGCTCTCGGCCTAATGCGGAGAAACCGGCGGCGGAACACTCGGAACCTGCTGACCCGGGCATCGTCGACAAAGTGCGCCCGGCTGCCCTGGCCGGTCTGGCTCGGGTCGGGTCGGGTCGGTCTTACGGCCCTGCGGTCCTGCCGTTGGCCGCGGGGCTGGCGAAGCTGTTGCGGTAGGACTGCGGCGTGGTTCCGACCACCCGCCGGAACCGGTCGCGGAAGGCAGTGGGTGATCCGAACCCGACCTGCGCGGCGATGCGGTCCACCGGATGCCCGGTGGCCTCCAGCAGGTGCTGGGCCCGGCGGATGCGGGCCCGCAGCAGCCACTGCAGCGGGGTCGTCCCGGCCTGCTCGCGGAAGCGGCGGTTGAGCGTGCGGACACTCATACCGGCGCGCTCGGCGATGTCGTGCAGGGTCAGGTTGTTCGCGCAGTTCTCGTCCAGCCACCGCGGCAGCGGCTCCAGCTCCGACCCGCGGGGGATGGGCGCCCGGTCGTGCGCGATGAACTGGGCCTGCCCGCCCTCGCGTTCCAGCGCCATCACCGACAGCCGCGCGGCGCTGGCCGCCACCGCGGAACCATGGTCGTTGCGGATCATGTGCAGGCACAGGTCCAGCCCCGCGGAGGCACCCGCGGACGTGAGGAACTGGCCGTTGTCCACGTACAGGACATCCGGATCGACCTTGACCGCGGGATGGAGGACGGCCAGCGCCTCCGCAGCCATCCAGTGCGTCGTCGCCCGCAGCCCGTCCAGCAGCCCGGTCTCGGCCAGGATGAACGCGCCGGAGCAGATCGTGGCGATGCGGGTGCCGGCGGCCGCGGCCCGGCGCAGCGCGTCGAGCACCGCCCCGGGCGTGGGCAGGGGAGCTTCACGACCGGGCAGGATGATCGTGTCCGCCGCCGCCACCGCGGCCAGATCCCCGTGCGGTGTGAGGGTGAACGCGGCGGTTTCCACGGAGGGGGCGGCGCCGCACACCCGCACGCGGTACGGCGCGCTGCCGTCGGGCAGCCGGGTGCGGCCGAACACCTCGATCGGGGTGGCCAGGTCGAACGCGACGACCCTGTCCAGCGCGAGAACGGCCACGGTGTGCATGGCACGAGCCTAGTAGACTGTCGCCGCTTAGTCCTGGCATGTTTCGTGTCTGGGTGAGAGGGTTGGGCTGGCAGGTCTTCCCGTCCCTCTGCCGGTCAGGACTGTGTCGTGGGTTCGCAGAAGAAGCGGCCGGTC
>NZ_JBFLUG010000096.1:0-29402 GCF_041008525.1 Parafrankia sp. FMc2
CTCGCGCATGGCGGTGGCCTCCGCGAGCTCCAGCCAGAGGCCGTAGCGGGCCTTCAGGCCCACCTGGCGGGCGATGTACGGGCAGCGGGCACCGGGGCTCGGGGGGAGCCACTCGGAGGCGTCCTGGTCGCTCTTCCGCTGGTTCGTCGGTCCGTCCACGGCCAGCAGGTTCTCCGGGTCGTTCGCGAAGGCGAGCCGCTCCTGGCCCGACCATTCCAGCGCGCCGGTGCGCCAGGCATCCGCAAGCGGGATCACGTGGTCGATCTGGACGGCGGAGGCACTGCGCTCCCGGTCGAACCGCACCGTCCGCGTCGTGTACGGGTCCCGCAGCTCACCGGTCAGCACGATGCAGTCGTCCGACCTGCGGGTGGTGATACTGCGCAGGTCACGATGCAGGATGTCGTTGCGGGTGTCGCAGCCGTTTCTGTCGACGTCCGACCAGGACGCTCCGAACTCGTCCCGCCGATAGGGGGGTGAGTTGTCCTCGTCGCGGACGGGCAGCGTCCCGAGCAGCTCCAGGGCCGATCCGGTGGCCGCGGGCGCGTCGTCTGCGCCCGCGCCGGCTGCGGTGGGCGCCGGAGTGCCCGCCGCGGCGTCCAGGGCCTCGTTCACCTCGTCGCAGCCCCCGAGGAGCACCCCGAGCAGCAGCGCCGCGGCGGCGAGCAGTGCGCCGGCCCTGCTGCTCCGGTCGGCAATGGTGCCGCGCCCGCCCACCACGTCCCCGATCTGCCGGCCTGACCGGATCGCGTGCCGCGTCCGATGTGGTCCGTGATGGTCGATTCCCACCGCGGCAGCCACCGTAACCTGTGCCGGCTACAACGTGATCGTGACGCCTCGGCTTTCCGGGCGTTCGTGCAGCTCGAGGGCACGGGCCTCACTGTCCGCCGGGATGTCGAAGACGAAGGTGCCGGTCACTGTGGCGCCGGCACTGATTGTCGACCAGACGTCGTCCGGCAGGATGAAGCGGGCGAGGAAGTCCGCGGAGTGACTCTCGCCGTCCGTGGTGACCAGGGACTGGTCCTCGCTGCCCAGCACCCGCTCGGCCGGGCCGGTGTTGGTGATCCGCATGTCGGCCAGGCAGAACTGGCCGGAGGCCCAGCGGGGGATGAAATCACCCACCTTCTCCACCCCGCACTCAACCTTGGTCGCGACGAACTCCAGCTGGTCGTCACGCACCGGCGTGCCCAGGCTGGCTGTCCGGGGATCCGTTGTCGCCTCCGGCCGGGTCTGCCCGCCGGCAGCCGGTTGACCGCCGTCGGAGTCCCCGCCGGCGACGGCACTGATCAACCACGCGGCGAGGATGGCCGTGACCGCGACGGCGCCGAACAGGAGCAGCCGCTGCCGGGTCGAGCGGGGCGGCCCCGGCGTGCCGGTGCCGGTGCCCGCCGCCGGTGCCGACGGAGGCGGGTGAGGTCCCTGGCCGGGCGGACGGGCCGCGGGCCATCCCGCCGCGGACGGCCCCGCACCGGCCGGTGCCCCCGAGAACGGCGGCGCTCCTGCCGGCGTTGGCACGGCGATACCGGGATGTCCCGGCGCGCCGTTACCGGAACCGTCACCCGGTGCCGCGGCACCGCCTCGGCCACGTGGCCCGACCTGGCTGGGCGCGCCACCGTAGCTGGGCGGCCCACCCTGGGCAGGCGGCACGGCAGCGGGCTGGTGGAGCTGCCTCGCGGCCGGCACCCGGTCACCCTGCCTCGCGGACTGGGCACGGGAGGGCGTGAACTCGGGCAGCGTGCTGCCCCGGGTCAGGTTCAGCAGCTCTTCGGCCTGGTCGACGGCGGCGTCGCTCGGCCGCCAGGCGCCCCCGTCGCCGCTGTCAGCCGACGGCGTGGTGGGCGGCAGCGCGATGAGGTTCAGCAGCAGGTCGCGCGCGTTCGGGCGGGCGTCGGGATTCTTGGCGAGGGCGGCGGCGACCAGCGTCTTCAGACCGGGCGGCAGGCCCAGCAGGTCCGGCTCCCAGCTGACGATGCGGGTGCTCAGCTCCAGATCGGTTCCGGTGCCGAACGGGTGGTGGCCGGTTCCGGCGAAGGCCACCAGGATGCCCCAGGTGAAGACGTCGGCCTCCGGGCCGATCGGCTGGCCGTTCACCTGCTCGGGAGCCATCCAGCCGGCGGAGCCGAAGCCCCAGGCGGTCGGCTTGGCCTTGGCGCCTTCCAGCGCCTGCGCGATGCCGAAGTCGATCACCCGCGGCCCGGACATCGAGAGCAGCACATTGCTCGGCTTGAGGTCACGGTGGACGAGGCCGGCGCTGTGGATCGCGGTGAGCGCCGTGGCGACCCCGACGGCGAGCCCGGTCAGGGTCGACCCGCTGATGGGCCCGTTCTCGACCGCATGGTCCAGCCGGACGCCGTCGATGAACTCGGTCACCAGATAGGGGGCAGGTGCATCGGGGTCGGCGTCGAGCACCTCGGCGGTGCAGAACGGTGCGACGCGGCGTGCGGCGTCCACCTCCTGCCGGAACCGGCGGCGGAACTCCTCGTCGGCGGCCAGGTCCGGCCGGACGATCTTGACTGCGACCCGTCGGCCCGCCGACTCGGCCAGGTAGACGGTTCCCATCCCGCCGGCGCCGAGACGACGCAGCAGGCGGTAGGGGCCGATCACTCGGGGCTCGTGCGGGTGCAGCACCTCGCCCGGGGGCATGCCGCTCCCGGGCTGTCCGCGCGCCGCCGGGGCGTGTTCCCCGTTGTGATCCACGATGACGTCCACCTTCGGTGCCGGGGTCGCGGCGTCCATGGTCCATGGTCTGTTCGCAGTCTGCACCAACGCGCGGTCGGCTCCGCGTGAGCCGAAGCTATGGCCGGATTTTCCGGCCACACCGCGGCACCGCCCGCGACCTCCACCTGACGGACCGCCCTCCCTTTCGTCGATACAGGACGAGGGAGGCCTACCGCCGGTACTTCACGGTCGTTGATCCGACATCGCGGGTTGGCGAAACAGCGCGTGGGGTGTGCCGTGCGACCATGAACGATGAGCGACCTGCACGGGCCCTGGCTCGACTGCCCCTGGTGCGGCGGGCGGGTGCCGCTCGCCTACCTGGCGCCGTCGGACGAGGAGCCCGGCGCCGCAGCCGGTGTCTGTGCGGACTGTCGGCGCCGTGTCACGATCATGCCACCGGACGATCCCCTCGCCGCGGGGCCGTGACCACCGCGGCCCGGCGCCGCGGAGGCGGGCCCACTCGGCGCGGCGGGGCTCAGCGCTCGAGTTCGTTCGCCACGGCGTGCACGACCTTGGCGACCTTCTGGGCCGCCCGCCGGTCCGGGTAGCGCCCGCGACGCAACTCGCCCTGGATGTCGTCCAGGATCTGGATCATGTCCTCGACCATGCTGTGCAGTTCGTCGGGACTGCGCCGGTTGGCGTTCGCGGCGGCTTTGGCGACGGACGGCGGAGCCGCCAGAATCCGCACCGAGAGAGCCTGGTCGCCCCGGCGGCCGGCGGCCACCCCGAACTCGACGCGATCGCCGGGCTTGAGCCGATCGACACCGGCCGGAAGAGCGGCCTTGTGGACGAAGACGTCCTCGCCGTCATCACGGCTGAGAAATCCGAAACCCCGTTCGACATCGAACCACTTGACTCTGCCGGTGGGCACGGGCGACCTCGTTCTGCGATGCGGATCGGCGGGTTGACACGCGGTGACGAGTCCCAGGCTATCGGGCGTCCGCGCCGGGTGTAGGGGCTTCGCGGACGATGACGCTGCGTGGCCGGCGGGCCCGGAGACGTCCAGGCCAGAGGGGCTGCGCGTACCCGCAGGTCCGACGTGTGCACGATCGCGGAACAGCGGCGGAACACCCGGCGAACCGGTTCCTCGGCCGCCCGCCGGCGTTACAGAAGGCGCATCCGGGGCAGGAGGCCCATGCGCTGGGCCGGAGAGGGGCCGTGTGGCCCCGGTCGGGCGCGGAAGGGAATCAGCGCACCTACAGGTTCCGTCTGATCGATCGCCGGAGGAGTGAGTGTGATGCCCAAGCTGGACCAGAACCACGATGTCGATCTCGACTTCCGGGACGCGGATGCTCTGGCCGAGGCGGAGGAGAGCCGCCGCCGGGATGATGTGGCACGCACCTCCAGCGGACCCGTCGACCCGAAGGCGATGGCGGCGGCCGACGAGCTGTCCGTCTCCGAGGCCGAGGCGGCGGCCTACCGCGAGCATGCCGAGCGGGGCGCCCACCAGCAGGGCGAGGGCGCGCCGGAGGTCTGACCGCCGGCCGGTCCTGGTCCAGCCACCTGGTCCAGCGCCCCGGCCCCGCCCCGCCCCGGCCACGCCGCTACGCGGAGCCGGGCGCCGGGAGCAGCTCGTTCATCGAACCGGAGCGGAAGCCCCGGGGGTCGACCTCGACACGCGTGAAGCCGCAGTCCAGCACCACCGACGTCACCTCGGGGCTGGCTGCCAGGCGCGGGGCGTGCTCGGGGTCGACCTCGATGCGGGCGAGGCCGCCGAGGTCCCGGACACGCAGGTCGCGGAGGTGGAAGCCGGCGTCGGCGGCGGCCATGCGCAGGGTCGTCTCGGCCTGTTCCACCCTGGCCAGCCGGGCGGGGCTGACCTGCACCCCGTAGGCGATCCGACTGGCCAGGCAGGCAGCCGCCGGCTTGTCCCAGGTGGACAGGCCCCACTGCCGAGAGGCCGCCCGGACCTGCATCTTGGTCAGACCGGCGTCGAGCAGGGGGGTGCGCGCCCCCCTGCTCGACGCCGCGCTGATGCCCGGCCGGAAGCCGGCGACGGCGTCGTCGGCGTTCGTGCCGGTCACCACATGGTCCAGGTCGAGCTCGGCGGCGAGCGGGCCGAGCGTGTCGAGCAGCTCCGCCTTGCAGAAGTAACAGCGGTCCGCGCCGTTCGCGCGGTACTGGGCGCTGCTCATCTCGTCCGTCGCCGGCAGGACGTGCCGGACACCCAGGTCGGCGGCGAACCGGCGGGCGGCCTCGAGTTCCGCGGCGGGCAACGAGGGAGAGACCGCCGTGGCGGCGACCACGGAGCCGGCGCCGAGCGCGCGGACGGCCGCCGCCAGCAACAGCGCCGAATCGGCTCCGCCGGAGAACGCGACGAGAACCGAGCCGAGTTCGCGCAGCCGCTGCGCCAACAGGTCGAGCCGCCGGCGCAGCACCTCGTCGGCGAGCCAGGCGGGGAAGGCGGCGAGATCGTCCAGGACGACGTCCGCGCCGGCCGCGGCCAGCTCGGCGGCCGTGCACGGACCGGTGGGCACCGCGACGGCCAGCGCGCCGCCCGATCGCGCCCCGTGGACGTCCCCGAGGTGGTCGCCGACGAAGATGTCGACGCCGTGCTCGCGGAGCGCGGCGCCCTTGGCCTCGGCGAACAGCCAGCCCGCCACCTCGTCCGCGGCGAGGCCGACCTTTTCCAGGCTGGCCACGGCCAGCGGGCGGCTCTTCGCCGTCACCACCACCACCCGGCCGCCGGCGTGCCGGACGGCCTCCACCGCCTCGACGGCGTGCGGCATCGCGACGGACAGGGGCAGCGCGTGCGTGCTGTACAGCTCGCGGTAACGGACCACACGCCGGGCCACCTCGTCCGCCGGGAACCAGCGCGCCATCTCGTCTTCCACCGGGGGCCCGAGACGGGCCACGGCGGCCTCGCCGTCGATCGCCACGCCGGTCTCGGCAGTCAGGGCGGCGAACGCCGCGACGATTCCGCGGCGGGCGTCCAGCAGCGTCATGTCCAGGTCAAAACCGACGACCAGGGTGGATGTTCTCCAGGGGGACACCCGGTGAGCGTAACCAGCGGGCTCGGCGAGCCACCGGAAGCCGGTAGGGTCCGCGGGTGTGACCAGGGTTGTGGTGGATGTGATGCTCAAGCCGGAGATCCTCGACCCGCAGGGCCAGGCCGTGCTGACAGCACTGCCCCGGCTCGGCGTGAACGGGATCAGCGGCGTGCGCCAGGGCAAGCGGTTCGAGCTGGAGCTGGACGGCGAGGCCGATGCGGACGCACTCGCCCGCATCGACCATCTCGCCTCGACCCTGCTCGCGAACCCCGTGATCGAGGACTACGTCGTACGGGTCGAGGAGTAGCCGGTCCGGCTGCACGGCAGCGGCTGGAAGGCAGCCGGTCAGATGACCGTGGGGGCGACCGGACTGTCGCTCACCATCGGCCGCCCGGCGGCCTGCCAGCCGAGCATGCCGTCGACCAGGTTGCGGGCCTGCCAGCCCTCTCGCGCGAGATGCGCCGTGACTCTGGCGGACCGCGCGCCGGAGCGGCAGACGACGACGACGTCCCGCTCCCGGGGGACCTCGCCGATGCGGGCGAGAATCTCGCCCATCGGGATGTGGATCGCGCCGTCGATGTGACCGGCGGCCCACTCGTCGGGCTCGCGCACGTCGACGAGCATGGGACCGCCCTCGGCGGGCAGCTGAACGGGAAGTTCCGTCACGGTGACCGTTGGTATCTGCTCGGGACTCACAGCGCCATCCTGCCACCCGGTACGCCGGGCGGCGGATGCGGCGTCACGCTCACTGCCGCCCATCCGGGCAGACGTCCGTGACCGGACCGGGCGGACGCGCGGGTTCAGGCGTGCGGTGGCCAGGTGTCGAGCGCGCCGGGAGCCAGCGCGGGGACGAGGCCGGCGGCGGCGGCCCGCCCAAGCAGCTCGCCGACAGCGGCGCGGCCCTCATCCCCGAGGTCGAGCGTGAAGTCGTTCACGTACAGCTCGATGTGGGCGTTCACGACGTCGGGTGCCATCTCCTGCGCGTGCTCGACCACGAACGACGCGCTCGCGGACCGGTCGGCGAACGCCGCGGCCACGCTCGCCCGGACGGCGTCCGACAGGCACGCCGCGTCGAGCCCGCGGCGGGCCAGGATGGCGCCGAGCGGGATCGGGAGGCCGGTGTGGTCCTCCCACCAGTCCCCGAGATCGGCCACGGCGGTCAGCCCGTAGGACGGGTAGGTGAACCGCGACTCGTGGATCACCAGCCCGGCGTCGTACCCGCCGTCGCGGACCGCCGGCATGATCTGGTCGAACGGCAGAACCTCCACCGACCCGACGCCGATCTTCTCCGCCCACAGCCGGAACAGCAGGTACGCCGTGGTGCGCGTGCCCGGGATGGCGACCGACGCCCCGCGCAGGTCGGTGCGCCCCGCGGTCAGGACGAGCGGGCCGCAGCCGCGGCCGAGCGCGCTGCCCGCGGCGAGCAGGCTGTACCGGCCGAGCAGCCACGGCAGGGCCGCGTAGGACACCTTGACGAGGTCGTCGACACCGTCGGCGGCCCGTGCGTTCAGCACGTCGATGTCGGCGAACGTCGTCGACACCGGCGGCGCTCCCGGTACCAGCCCGTGCACCAGCGCGTGGAAGGCGAAGGTGTCGTTCGGGCAGGGCGAGATCGCGAGGCTGAGCGTGTCCACGGACCTAGTGTGCCGGCCCCTTCTCGGCCTGCGGGACGGGGACCAGGCCCTCCGGGTGCGCGACCAGCGCCGCGGCCGCGGTGCGCAGGCTGCCGAGCGCGGACTGCATGTTCCAGGACGCCCGGTCCCGACGGCCCACCAGGTTGCTGATCGCCCGGATCTCGGTCACCGGGACCCCGAACGCGCCGGCGGCGACCCCGACGGCGTAGCCCTCCATCGCCTCGGCGACCGGGTCCAGCCGGGAGGTGAGCGCGGCGGCCCGCCGCTCCGTCCCGGTCACGGTGGAGACGCTGACGACCGTGCCGCTGACGATGCGCCGCCCGGTGACACCCAGGACGGTCGTCATCCGCCGGACCAACCCGGCGTCGGGCTGCAGGGTCGACGAGCCGAGGCCGAGCTCGTCCATGGTCAGGAACGCTCCGGCGGCGACCGGCCCGGTCGGGGGCCCGGTCTGCGGAGAGGGCGCACCGGGCGGGTAGAAGCCCAGGTTGCGATCCATCTCGCTGACCCGGACCGGGGGAGTGGCCTCCGCCGGCTCGTCCAGGCCGGACTCGGCGCCGAGGTCGGCGGCGACCAGCCGGTCGGCGATGACGAGATCACCGATCTCGGCCCAGCCGCGGAACCCGCCGGCGACACCCATGGCGATGACCAGCCCGAACGGCTCGCCGGCCGCACTGGCCACCGACAGCGCGACGGCGGTGCCGGCCGCTGCCGCGGGACCGGCCGGCCCGGCGGCGAGGACGGTCACCGGGCCTCGCCGGCGGCCCACGTAGGGGCCGAGGGTGGAGGTGGTCAGCAGCTGCCGGTCCCAGTCCGGCGAGACCAGCCCTCCGGGGCCGGACGGGGTGCGCGAGCGGCCGCGTGACCAGCTCCCCATCAGACCTGCGCACACTGCGTCCGCCTCGGCGTTCACCGCGGTGACGATGAGGGTGCGGGTCATGACCCACTCAAGATCATGGTCTGGACGTGTCCTCGTTCTGCCGTCGTGTCGATGGGGCGCCGGTCCGCATTCAGGCGACCGTGCCGGACGGCGAGGTAACGCCACGATGCCTGGAGGATGGTGCAAACCGGACTAGTTGACGGACCCTAGCATCGCGATCGACCCTCCGTGGTTCCGCACACGTTGAGTTATTTAATAACTACGCTATTTCCGTTTCTGCTGCGCCGACCGCCGGCCCGGGCTACTGTCATTGGCCCGTTTCCGCCCGCGGTGGCCGTATCGCTCAGCGATCCCGCCGCCCGCGGCGTCCGCGGCGTCGAATGATCTCAGATGCCGGCGCCTGCGATCCCTGGTCAGTGAATTCCGGCACGTTCCGCACTGCTCCATACGACTCCGGTCCATACGACTCCGGTGCCGTCGGGATCGTCAGGTCCGGCACCGTCGGCCGCAGCGCCGGCGGTCGGGCCGGCGGCCGTGCCGGGTCTGTCACGGCCGGTGCCGCGGTGCCGCGGAAGGGCACCGTCCCCTCCGCCTCCGCCTCCGGGCCCGGTGCCGGCCCCGGACCCGGCACCCGCCATCCGACCGGGACGTCGGCCCGGGGGTCCGGGGCGTAACCGGCAGGGACCGTCGGGACGCCCGCGGCGCCGGGCCGGACCGTCTGCTGGTGCCGGTCGCGTGCCTGTTCGTGGGCCCGGTGCAGGGCGCGGGACTGAAATACGAGGGTGAGCCCGACGACCGCGGCGGCGAGTGTGAACCCAAGTGCTCCCGGCATCTCGATCAGCCCGAAGGCCCCGCCTGTCACCCAGCCGAGCTGCAGGGCCGTCTCCGACCGAGCGAAGGCGGAACCACGGGTGTCCTCCACGATGTCGCGCTGAATGATCGCGTCCAGCGCCAGCTTGCCCATCGAGCCCGCCGTCATGGCCAGCAGTGCCGCCACCAGCGACGTGAGCCGGGTGTAGGTCACCGCGGCCACCAGACAGCCGGCCGTCGGCAGCAGCAGGCTCAGCATCAGGATGCCCTCGGGGCGCCGGCGCCCCAGCCGCCCGCCGATCAGGACGCCGATACCGCTGCCCAGGCCGGCTGTCGCGGCGAGCGCGCCGAGCCAGAGGTTGTTCCCGCCGCTCGTCCGCAGCAGGAAGGCGAGGTAGAAGGTGAGAAAGCCCACCAGGCCGCGGAGGACGAGCGTGGCCCGCAGCGCGACCGGGAGGGCACCGAGCACCGCCGCGACCCGGGTGCGCAGGCTGCCGCGGCGGCGCGGCCCGGTCAACTCGCGCAGCGTCCGCTCGCCGGCCGCGGAGTCGACGTGGCCGGGCAGGTTGAACGCGAGCAGCACGCCGGCCATGTAGACCAGTGCGCACGCCCGCAGCACCCAGGGATAACCGACGAAGGGAATGCTGGCCAGCCCCAGGCCGAGGGGCGCGACGATCGCGCCGGCGACGATGTTGACGAGCGAGATGCGCGAGTTGACCTTGACCAGGGTCATTTCCGGCGGGGTGACCCGTGGGACGACCGCGCTGCGGGCCACCCCGAAGGCACGGGAAAGTACCAGCAGCCCCAGGGCGAGCGGATAGACGGCGAGCCCGTCCAGCGCTCCGGCGAGCTGCCAGGCCAGCAGGCACCGTCCGAGGCAGATGGCGGCGAGAGCGGTCCGCCGGCCGTGGGTGACCCGGTCGAGCAGCGGGCCGACAACCGGCGCCAGCAGCGCGAACGGAACCATCGTGATCAGCAGGTAGAGCGCGACCTTGGAACGGGCCTCCCCGGTCGGTACCGCGAAGAACAGCGAACCGGCCAGTGCCACCGTGACGAGTGCGTCACCCGCCGCGTTGACGAACGACAACTCGGTCAACGAGGAAAGCCCGGACTGTTGCGCCCCGTCGCGACGAATGGTCCCACGCAGGCGGTTGAGGCCCCCGGTGAGTGCGCTTCCGAACTTCACGGTGCCGAGTCTGCTCGCCCCTACCGCCCGAGACCACGACCACATCGGGCGGGGCGGCCATCGGTGAGTGAGAATACGTGCCGTGGAAGCACTAGACGTTCGTTCCGAGTCGGCTGGGGCTCGTGCGTCCCACGGGTCGTCGCGTGGTACCGGCGAGCCGTCAGCCGATGCCGCGACGGATCACAGTGAGGCCACGCCCCCGGTGGTCACCGAGCCCGCACCACCGCGACCCCCCCGCCGCCGCTCACCGCGGCGCACCTCCCCGGCAGCCGGAGCAGCCGAGCCGGCAGCCGAGCCGGCTGCCGAGCCGACCCCCAGCCCGCCCGCACCCCCGCCCGATGAGGTGACCGCGCGCGTGACGCCGGAGACACCGTCGCCTGAGACGGCGCCGAGAGCACGGGCCGGCCGGGCGACCCGCACGACGCGTGAGCCGGCGCCCGACGCCGTGTGCGCCGCCGCGGTGGACCTCGCCCGGGCCGCGGCCGAAGAGGAGGCCGGCGACCCGGCGGAGGTCGGTGAGCACCTGGGCGTCGAGGCGGAGGCGGACCGGCTGGTGCTGCACCGCTTCGCCTGCCTGTCCCCGGCCTACGTCGGCTGGACCTGGACGGTGGCCGTCGCGCGTGCCCCCCGCCTGCGGAAGGTGACCGTCAACGACGTGGTTCTGATGCCGGGCGAGGGCGCGGTCCTCGCACCCGCCTGGGTCCCGTGGTCGGAGCGCCTGCGGCCGGGTGACGTCGGGGTGGGTGACCTGCTGCCCACCGCCGTCGACGACCCCCGCCTCACGCTGCGGGCCGGCGACGCGCTGGAGTTCGATGACGCCGACGTCTGGATGGAACTGGGGCTCGGCCGGCCCCGGATCCTTTCCCTGGCGGGCCGGGAGGACACGGCGCAGCGCTGGTACGGCGGTGACGCCGGCCCGGAGGCCTCCATCGCCAAGGTCGCGCCAGCGTCCTGCCTGACCTGTGGGTTCCACGTGCGGCTCGTCGGTGTGCTGGGGCGCATGTTCGGCGTCTGCGCCAACGAGCTGGCGCCGGACGACAGCCGGGTCACCTCGATCGACCACGGCTGCGGCGCACATTCCGAGGCGCTGGTCGCGCCGTCGGCGCACCCGGAGCCGGTGCCGTTCGACGAGGACCCGTCCGACCTGATGCCGACGGACGTCGAACTGGTCGGCGTGGCCGCGTGGGCGCACGGGCCCGGCTCGGTGGCGGACACCCCCGCCGGACGCACCGACGACAGCACCGACACCGAGCCCTACGGCCACTCCTGACGCCCCGGCCCGGCCCCGGGACGGGTGTCCCGGGGCCGGGCCTGGGGTGGGTCAGACGGTGTGGCCGAACAGGCGGGGCAGGGTGCCCTCGTGGGCCGTCCGCAGCTCGTCCAGCGGAACGGTGAACTGGCCCGCCACGTCGAGGCTGCCGCCGGTGACGGTGCCGAGGAGCCGCCACGGCAGGTCCCGGGCGGCGCAGAGCCGTGCCAGCTCGTCGCGGCGCCCGCCGGGCACCGCCACCACCGCGCGCCCGGCGGACTCGCTGAACAGCTCGACGAACGGGTCGGCGCCGGTGGGCAGGTCGATCCGTGCGCCGCGGCCGCCCCGCAGGCAGGACTCGACCAGCGCCTGGGCGAGCCCGCCCTCGGAGAGGTCGTGGGCCGCGGTGAACAGCCCGTCCCGCGCCCCGGCGATGAGCACCTCGGCGAGCGCCTTCTCCCGCACCAGGTCGACCGCGGGCGGCGTCCCGCCGAGGTGACCGTGGGTGACCCAGGACCACTCGGAGCCACCGAACTCGTCCCCGGTCTCGCCGAGCAGCACCAGGGTGTCGCCGTCGCCGGTGAAGCCGATGGACGTCCGGCGGCGCACGTCGTCGAACAGCCCAAGCACGCCGACGACCGGCGTCGGGTGGATCGGCGTCGACCCGGTCTGGTTGTAGAACGACACGTTGCCGCCGGTGACCGGCAGCCCGAGCCGCCGGCAGGCGTCGGCGAGCCCGGCGCAGGCCTGCGCGAACTGCCACATGACCTCCGGATCCTCCGGGGAGCCGAAGTTCAGGCAGTTGGTGACGGCGATCGGCTCGGCACCGGCGGCGGCGACGTTGCGGCACGCCTCGGCGAGCGCCAGCTGGGCCCCGGCGAACGGGTCGAGCCGGGCGTAGCGCCCGTTGCCGTCGGTGGCCAGCGCGATGCCGAGCCCGGAGTCGGACAGCCGCAGCACGCCGGCGTCCTCGGGCTGGGCCAGCACCGTGTTGGCCTGCACGTACCGGTCGTACTGCTCGGTCACCCACGCCCGCGAGCACAGGTTCGGGGAGGCGATCAGGCGCAGCAGTGTCGCGCGCAGCGCGTCGCCCGTCCTCGGCCGTTCCAGGGCCGTCGGGACGTCCGCGTGCAGCAGGTCCAGGTCGGCCGGGCGGCGCAGCGGACGCTCGTAGACGGGCCCGTCGTCGGCCAGTGAACCGGGCGGGACGTCCACCACGGTCTCGCCGTGCCAGCGCACGATCAGCCGGCCGCTGTCGGTGACGGTGCCGATCCGGGTGGCGATCACACCCCAGCGCTCGGCGAGGGCCAGCACCTCCGGCAGGACGTCCGGGGTGACGATGGCCAGCATCCGCTCCTGCGACTCGCTGGCGAGGACCTCATGGGCCTCCATCGACGCCTCACGGAGCGGGACGAGGTCGAGGTCGACCTCCATGCCGCCCGGCTGGCCGGTGGCGATGCCGGCGGCGGTCGTCTCGGTCAGCGCGCAGGTCAGGCCGGCGCCGCCGAGGTCCTGGATGCCGGTGACGAGGCCGCGGTCGAACAGCTCGAGGCAGCACTCGATCAGGATCTTCTCGGTGAAGGGGTCTCCGACCTGCACCGACGGGCGCCGTGCCGGGCCGCCGTCCGCCTCGAACGTCGCCGACGCCAGGACGGACACGCCGCCGATCCCGTCCCGCCCGGTCTTCGCGCCGAGCAGGACCACGGCATTGCCCACTCCGGTGGCCGCCGACGTCTGGACCCGGCCGACCGGCATCACACCGACGCACAGCGCGTTGACCAGCGGGTTACCGCCGTACACCGGGTCGAAGACGACCTCGCCGCCGATGTTCGGCAGGCCCAGGCAGTTGCCGTAGCCGCCGATGCCGGCGACCACACCCGGCAGGACCCGGGCGGTGTCGGGCGCGTCGGCCGCCCCGAACCGCAGCGGGTCGAGGACGCCGATCGGCCGTGCGCCCATCGTCAGAATGTCGCGGACGATGCCGCCGACGCCGGTGGCCGCGCCCTGGTACGGCTCCACGAAGCTCGGATGGTTGTGCGACTCGACCTTGAACGTGACGGCCAGGCCCTCGCCGACGTCCACCACGCCCGCGTTCTCGCCCATGCCGACCAGGAGCCGGTCGGTGGCCGGAGTGTCCCGGAACTGGCGGAGGTGGACCTTGGAGGACTTGTACGAGCAGTGCTCGCTCCACATGACCGAGTACATGGCCAGTTCGGCGCCGGTGGGGACGCGGCCGAGCGTCGCGAGGATCCGCTCGTATTCGTCGTCGGTCAGGCCCAGCTCGCGATAGGGCTGCTGGGCGGCCTGCCCGGCGGGGCCGGTGGTGGGGGCGGAAGGGGTTCCGGTCACGGTCCCATCCTGGCTGATGCGCAGGCCGGCCGGGTCAGGCGCCCAGCAGGCCCCTGTCAGCGAGGTAGTCGCGGGCGACGTCCTCGGCCTTCTGCCGCTCGGCGTCGACCTTCTTGTTCAGCTCGGCGAGGTCGGCGGTGGTGAGCACCGGGGCCAGCGCGTTCAGCGCGTCTGCGATCTCGGGGGTGAGCGAGCCGGAGTGCACGATCGGCACGAGGTTGTCGGCGTTCTGCAGCTTCCGGTCGTCCGTCAGCACGACAAGGTCGTAGTCGGCGACGGTGGCGTCGGTGGTGAGCACCAGGCCGAGCTGCGCGATGTCGTCCCGCACGGCCGCCTTGGTCTGGGCAGTCGCCACCCCGGTCTCGATGATGCCCGAGATCCTGATGCCGTAGACCCGCACCAGGCCGGGCTCGCAGAAGGGACGGTTGGCGCATTCGGCGCCGGCCGCGAGCCGGACGGGGAGACCGCTGGCCCCCAGATCCGACAGGGAGGTCAGACGGTGCCGCTCGGCGAAGGTCCGGCTGACGGCGAACGCGTTCTGGTCGACGGCGTCTGCCGGTTCGAGGACGCTCAGCCCCACCTCCTCCGCGAGGCCGCGGAGCAGGCGCAGGGTCGAGTCGAGATCCGAGGAGACGATCGATCCGGCGGGGCCGGTGGCCTCCGCGGCGGCGGCCTCGTCGCCCGCGGAACGGCCTGGGCCCAGCTGGGAGTTGAGCAGGCCCGCGTAGGTCGCCACGTACTGCGGCATCGCGTCGATCCGCCCGTCCTCCAGCGCGGACTGCGCGATCTCGGTGTTCTGGACCGATGTCCGCTCCACCTGGTAGCCGGCCTGGCCGAGGAGCTCGCCGTACATGTCGGCGAGGATCTTGCTCTCGGTGAAACCGGCGTCGGCCACGGTGAGCGAGCCGAGCTGGCTGTCAGTCGACTCCGAGCAGCCCGCGATCGCCAGCAGCAGGGCGACGACGGCAGCGAGAGCGGCCACCGCGGCCGCGCGCGGCGCGCGCACCGCGCTGGGGCGTACAGTCACGCTCGGCCACCCATGCGGGTCAGGCGGCCGCGCGGAGCAGGCCGTCCAGCACCGAGGTGAACATCCGCAGGCC
Organism: Parafrankia sp. FMc2; assembly: GCF_041008525.1. Lineage (NCBI taxonomy): Bacteria > Bacillati > Actinomycetota > Actinomycetes > Frankiales > Frankiaceae > Parafrankia > Parafrankia sp. FMc2. The sequence continues at coordinate 14,914 of NZ_JBFLUG010000096.1, forward strand.
GTCCGTACCCGGTCCGGTCAGGTCCTCCACCGCGTGCTCCGGATGGGGCATCAGCCCGACCACCCGCCGGTTCTCACTGCACACCCCGGCGATGTCGTCCACCGACCCGTTCGGGTTTCCCCCCGTGTAGCGCACCACCACCCGGTCCTGGGCGGTCAGCTCGGCCAGCGCCGGCGCGTCGATGACGTAACGGCCCTCGCCGTGCTTCACCGGGATGACGATCTCCTCGCCGGCGGCGAACGAGCCGGTCCAGGCAGTGTCGCTGGTCTCGACCCGCAGCCGCTGGTCGCGGCACACGAAATGCAGCCCGGCGTTGCGGGTCAGCGCTCCGGGTAGCAGTCCGGCCTCGCACAGGACCTGGAACCCGTTGCAGATCCCGAGCACCGGCAGGCCCGCCCCGGCCGCGGCGACGACGGCGCCGACCACCGGTGAGAACCGGGCGATCGCGCCCGCCCGCAGGTAGTCACCGTAGGAGAAACCACCGGGCAGCACGATCGCGTCGACCCCGTGCAGGTCGTCGTCACCGTGCCAGAGCGGGACGGGCTCGGCGCCGGCGAGCCGCACGGCCACGGCGGCGTCCCGGTCATCCAGCGAGCCCGGGAACGTCACCACGCCGACCCTGGGCGGGCGCCCGCTACCTGCCTCGCCGGCGGGAACTGCCACCATCTCCGCACCACCGTCCTCGACCCACGCCGTCCGACCTCGGGGTAACCGGCCTCAACCTACCGGCCGGACCGGCGCACAACCATGGGGCAGCGCCCGAAGCCCCGAGCCGAAACCCCGGCCGGGCCGGGACACCGAGCTGGGACGAGGCCGCGCTACGGCTGGTCGGGTGGCTGCCGGGGGCGTGCCGACCAGGGACCGTGACGAGTGGGTATGTGGTGAAGGCGTCGGCCGGGGTGATCCTTGTTCCAGGTCAGAAGCTTCTCCAGATGTACCCGCGTGCCCGGATGCGGGCCCTCGACGGCGTCGAACCGGACGTTGTCCATCAGTGCGCGCATCATCAGAATCCCGCGCCCCCGTTCCGGTAGCAGCTCGGTAGGACCGAGCAGAGACGGATCGGGCCCTTCAGGTTCTTCCCAGTCGGGTTTGCGGCCGTCCGGGTCGTCGGGCCCGTTGGTGCCGTCGCCGTCCCTGCCCGGGAAACCGTCGTCACTGTCGGAGGAACCGGTGAGGCCGCTTCCGTGATCGACGACCTCGATCACGGCCACCGTGTTGTCGACGCCGACCGATACCTCGTACTCGTCGTCCGCAGTCGCATGAATCAGGACGTTCGCGCACGCCTCGGTCAGTGCGATCTCGACATCATCGATGCAGTCCTGGGAAACCCCGAGGACTTCCAGCGCCTGCGCGCATATTCGGCGGACAATCGGAATGGAGATTTCATCCCGGGGGAGCGACAAGCCGAGTTTGATCTCCATGCCGATGGGTGTACCCCGCGGGTCCGGCATCAACCGGAGCCGTTTCCGTCGGTAGCGCCTCCAGTGGACGACAGCCATCCGGTGATGCTCCATTGTGATATCGGTGTCGATCTGATGGGCATGTCCATCTGATGGGTACGAGGCGCTGTCCGCCGGGCACGCGCGGGAAACGCGTGTGGTCAGGCCAGTGCGCTGACGATGGCCCGGGCGAGATCGGTGCCTGATCGCCACGCCGTCTCGACCCGCGGCCTGCCCCAGCTGTCACCGGCCAGGCCGACCCGGGCCTGGCCGAAGAAGAACGTCTCCTCCCGCGGTGACGCAGGGCGGGCGAAGGTCCAGCGCTGGACGTAGGTCCAGTCCGGTTCGGTGGGGATGGCGAGCAGGCGGCGCAGGGCACCGGTGAGCTCCGCCGCCGCGGCGGGTGGGTCGGCCAGCCGGCCGGCCGCGAAGTCGCTGGTGGAGTGGGCCACCAGCACCGGGGCGTTGTCCCCGCGTCGGCGGCCGTCGTCGGCGATCCACGCGATGGTCGGGTCTTCGTGCACGAAGGCGCCGTCGATCGGCGACCACCCCCGGGTGCGCCAGCCGGCGAGGAGGGCGAGCACCGGCATCCACTCCCGTCCGAGCAGCACCGCCCGCTCGGCGCCGAGCTCGGGGGCCAGGTGCCGCAGAGCCTGCGGATCGGGCATTGCCAGCACCGCGGCGTCCACCGCCTCCCCGTCGACCACCGGGCCGGGCCGCACCATGCGGATGGGCGCTGACTGCGCCACCGGAACACCGCCGCGGCTCGCCAGATCGACCACCAACGAGCGGATCCCGCGGGGCGCCGCGTAGCGCAGCGGCCCCGGCGACGCCGGGCTGATCGTCACCGACGGACCGTCGACCACCGGGAACCGGGACGTCCATGGGCGGACGAGGCCGCGAGCCAGCCAGTCCTCGACGACCTCGAGGAACTCGGGGTCGCGGGCGGTGAAGTACGAGGCCCCGGAGTCGACGATCCGACCGTCGATCCACCGCGACGCCATCCGCCCGCCGACCACCCGGCCGCGGTCGCGGACCTCGGCGTCGATCCCGCGGACGCGCAGCTCCCGCGCGCACGCGATGCCCGCGATCCCTCCACCTGCGACGACGACCTTTGCCACGGGCACACCGTTCTGTGCTGTCCGGCGACGAGCCGACTGCCGACCCGCCCGAGTCCGGGAACCCTCCCGCCATCGTGCGCGCCCCGGTGGCCACTGGGCGTCGCGGAACGGCCCCGGGTCCGGATCGGAGGGAAAACTCCCAGGTGGGGAAGGGTTATCACTGCGCGCACCGTCGACAGCCCGGCGGTGGCGGCGCATGTCGAACGCGGAGCCGCGGGCCGATGGCCTAGCCTTACCTTCCTACAGATCCGCCCCGCGGCGCCCCGCGTCCCGCGGGCCCGACCGCGGAGGCCCACCGATCGCTCGCCGTCCGACGCCCAGCCGTCACGAAACCAGATCCGACGCCAGGTCCGGCACCAGCTCCGACCCGGTGCCGCCCGTCGGGCCCCGTCAGCCCTGCCCGTGCGGCTCCGGCCGGCGGTACAAGGCGTGCCACGGGGAGCGCAGCCGCCCCGCCCCGGTCCTGCGGCCCTTCGCCGGCCGGGTGGACGAACCCGACCTGGTGGCGTTGCGCGAGTTCGTCCCCAGCGCGACCGCGCCGCTGACCCTGTCGGCGACCCACCTGGCCGACAACCCCGATCACGCCGACCGGCGGATCATTCTCGGCACCCTGCTGCCGCAGGCCGCGGCCGCGGTCGTCCGCGACGACGGCGAGATCCTGCTCGCCATGCAGACCCTGGTGAGCGGCCTCGACCCCGCGGCCGACCTCGCCGGCGCGCTGCTCGCGGCTCTCGACGCGAAGCCCGGATCGGTGGTGGACGGCCCGCCGGCCTCCGCTCCCGCCGCGGTGGAACGCCTCTCCGGCGGGCTGGCGGAGCTGCCCCGCCTCCCTGACCTGCTCGACCCGGCACCGCTGGAGATCACCGTCCACCCCGGTTTCGCCTGGTGGGTGCCATCGACCGACGGCGTCGAGCCCAGCGCGGAGGTGACGGCGAGCCTGGACCGGGCGAACGCCACCGTGGTCCCGACCACGCGGCTGGAGTCCGTGCCGGCTGCCTACTGGTGCAGCCCCGGTGACCGGGTCCACCTGCGCTGGGCGCTACCGCTGGGTCTGGCTGGCCCGGATGCCTCGGACGTCTCGGAAGAGGCGATCCTCGACGCGTTGGCCCGGCTGTCGGCCGCCGGCCATCTCACTGTCGGTGACGGCTCCCGCTTTGTCGGGTCCTTCCGCGCGGACGGCCTCGTAGTACCGGTGTGGGATCTGGAGCCCGGCGCGGATGCCGACTCCTGCGAGAAGCCAGCTGCCCAGCTCTGGTCACTGCTGCGGGAGGCCCTGGCCGACCCGCGCGCGCTCACCTCCGAGGAGCGGCGAGTACGCGCCGGCGTCGTCGGGCGCACGCTTACGCTCCGTTAGGTTCGATGTGTCCCCCGAGATCCGTGCCCGTCCGATCGCGGCCTCCGAGGGCCACCAGCCCGGCCCGGACACCGAGGACTACGACGTGGTCGTCCTCGGCGCCGGGCCGGCGGGCGCGGCCGCCGCGCGCTCGGCGGCCGAAGCCGGCGCCAGCGTCTGCGTGCTGGAGCGGATGGACATCCCCCGGTACAAGACCTGCGGCGGCGGCCTGGTCGGCCTGTCGATGGAGCACGCCCGGATCGATCTCGCCCCGCTCGTCCGCTCCCGGGTCGACGCGCTCACCATGACCCTGGACGGCCGCCGCGCGGTGACCCGCCGGCGCCACGACGGTCAGCCACTGCTGTCGATGGTCATGCGCTCCGAGCTGGATGCGGCGCTGCTCGGCGCGGCGAAGGCCGCCGGCGCCCAGATCCGCGCCATGGCCCATGTCACCGGCCTGCGCGAGGACGCGCGGGCGGTGACGGTTCTCGTTCGATCCGCTCCGGCGGTGCGGGCCCGGGTCGTGGTCGGCGCCGACGGCACGTCGGGCCGGGCTGGCAGCTACGTCGGCGTCCACTGCGACCAGGTCGACCTCGGGCTCGAAGGCGAGTTCGAGGTGCCGGCCGCGATGGCCGACACCTGGACCGGGCGGATGCTGCTCGACTGGGGCCCGCTGCCCGGCTCCTATGGCTGGGTGTTCCCGAAAGGGCGGGTGCTCACCGTGGGCGTCATCGGCTCCCGCACCGAAGGCGCGGCGCTGCGGGCCTACTACCAGGCGCTCGTCGAGCGGCTCGGGCTCGCGGCCATGCCCCGGCAGCACGACTCCGGGCACCTGACCCGGGTGCGCGCCGACGGTTCGCCGCTGCGCCGCGGCCAGGTCCTGGTCGCCGGTGATGCCGCCGGGCTGCTCGACCCGTGGACCAGGGAGGGCATCTCCTTCGCGCTGCGCTCCGGCCGGCTCGCCGGCGCCGCCGCCGCCGCGGCCGCGGCCGGCGACCGCGCCGCCCTCGACCGCTATCCCGGGCTGATCCTGGACGTCTTCGGTACGGAGATCGCGGCCAGCCGGACGGTGCTGGCGGCCTTCGCCCGTCGCCCGGCGCTCATGCACGCCATGATGGCGGCCTTCCCCGGCACCTTCGGCCTGTTCAGCCGGATCGTCGACGGCCGCTCCACGGTGGCCCGGCAGCTGCGTCGCCCTGGCGTCGCCGCCGCCGTCGCCGCTCTCTCGAAGTGAACCGCGGGCCCTACTGGAAGCGCTCGGCCACCGCTCCCGCGATCTCCTCGTAGGCCCGGCGGGTCTCCCGGCGCAGCTCGTCGAGCATGATCGGGCCGCCGGCGGCGAGATGAGGATCGAACGGAACCCGGACGACCTGGCGGGTCCGCGCCGCGAAATGCTCCTCCAGCGCGTCGACGTCCACCGCCTCACCGTGCTGCGGGAACATCGTCATCACGGTGACGGCCTCGCTGACGTGTGGGTGGTAGCCGTGCGCGTCCAGCCAGTCGAGCGTGCCGCTGGCGCTGGCGCCGCCGTCCGCGCTCGCACTGCTGACGATCACCAGTGTGTCGGCGAGGTCGAGCACACCGCGCATCGCGCTGTGCACCATGCCCGTCCCGCAGTCGGTCAGCAGGATCGAGTAGTGCCGCTGCAGGATGTCGTCGACGGCCCGGTAGTCCTCGTCGGTGAAGGCGTCCGAGATCTCCGGGTCGCTCGCCGAGGCCAGCACCTCCAGCCGCGACTCGGCCTGTGACAGGTAGCGCCGGACGTCCACATAGCGGTGCAGCTGCTCGGCGGCCTCGAGCAGATCTCGGACGGTGTGCCGGGTGGTGCTCTCCACCCGGGCGCCCAGGGTGCCCCGGTCCGGGTTCGCGTCGATCGCGACGACCCGGTCGCCGCGCAGGCTGGCCAGCGTCGACCCGAGCGAAACCGTGGTCGTGGTCTTCCCGACGCCACCCTTGAGGGACAGGACCGCGATGCGGTGGCAGTCGTCCAGCGGGGTCCGGATCCGGCTCAGCAGGCGTCGGTACCGGGCCTCGTCCGGGGACGGGCCGGGGTTCAGCGCCCCGGCGGACACCTGGTAGACGAGACGCCGCCAGCCGCGGGAGGCGGTGTCCGGCACCGCGGGCAGCAGCGCCCCGGTGGACAGCCCGGCCGCGTGTCGCGGGTCATACGGGTCATACGGGTCGTAGGGGCCGTACGGGTCGGCGTACGGCTGCTCCGGCCGCTCCTCGAAGGGAGTGAACGACCGCTCACGGCCCGGCTCCTGCTCCCAGGGCCGGTCGTCCGGCTCCCAGCCGGGGCCCTCGCCCTGCTCGCGTTCCCGCCCCCGCTCCCGCTCGTAGCCGGCGGGCTCCGCCGGCGGAACGCCCTCCGGGACGTCGACGGGAACGTCGGCTGGTGGGTCACGGAGCCAGGACGCGACCCGGCCGGAGCGGTACGGGCCGGTCGCCGAGCCCGGCGGCGGTAGCGGTGGTGGCGTCGGTGCCGGGTACAGCGTCGACGGTCGGTACTCACCGGTCGCCGGCCCCGCGGCCGGCGGGAGGCCGTGGTCGAGCAGCGGATCGAACGTCCGGGTCGGAACACCGTCGATCATCCGGTTCGGCCGGGGCGACTGCGGTGCGGGAAGATCCGCCTCGCCCGCCCCTGGCCGGATCGACGGCCAGGTGTCACCCCCCGACTCGGACGGCGGCGGCACCGGCGGCTGGGACACGGGTGGCCAGGACACCGGCGGCGGTGCGGGCCAGGGCGGCGGGAGTGGTGGTGCCGCTGGGGCCGCGGGAGGTGCTGGGGCCGCGGGAGGCGCCGGTGGATCGCTGACCGGCCAGTGTGCCAGCCACGAGGCCGCGGCCGGGTCGGCCGCGGGAGGCACCGGTGGCGGTGGCGGAGTGACCCGGTTCGGCCGGCTGTCGAAGGTGCCTGGCCCGCCGACGTCGATCCCCCCGACGTCGACGCCGCCCACGTCAATACCGCCGACGTCGATCGCGTCCACAGGCGCGCCGGAGTACCAGCCCTGGTGGCCGGTGGCCGGCTCGTCCGGCCGCACGGCCTCGTGCGAACCGGTCACCTCGACGGACATGCCGCCGAACGGCGACGGGCGGCCCCCGCCACCGATATCGTCAGTCCTGCTCATGATCGCGTTCTCATGATCCTGCCTGAGATGAACGACCGCCGTGTGGCGACGTCACACGGTCGACCCTGCCCCGGCACAATGTCCAGCCCCGCTCCTCCGTTCGGGCGGTCGGTGATGGGCCCCATCCAGGATGACACGACTCGATGGACCTCGGCACGGCACGGGGCGTCACCAGGGCACGAGAGGACTACGCCCGGCGGGCCACCCGGGCGGCGAACAGCCCCGCGCCGAAGCCGTTGTCGATGTTGCACACCGCTATGCCCGGAGCGCACGAGGTGAGCATGCCGAGGAGCGCGGCGAGCCCACCGAAGCTGGCTCCGTACCCGACGCTGGTCGGCACCGCCACCAGCGGTGTTCCGACCAGGCCGCCGATCACGCTCGGCAGGGCACCTTCCATCCCGGCCACGACGACCAGGCAGTCCGCGCGGTCGAGGACCGGCCGGGCCGCCAGCACCCGGTGCAGCCCGGCGACGCCGACGTCCCGGACGATCTCCACCCCGGCGCCCGCGGCCGCGGCGGTCATCGCCGCCTCCTCGGCGACGTGGGCGTCCGAGGTGCCGGCGGCGACCACCGCGACCAGGCCGCGCGGCTCGGGCAGCTCGCCGACCACAACCGTCGCCGGACGCCCGCCCGCCCCTGGGTCCGCACTGGAACTCACCCAGGCATCAGGCCAGCGTGCCCGCAGCGCAGCCACCATGGCGCCGTCCGCCCGGGTGACCATGGTGGGCCGCGCCTCGCCCGAGGCCCGGCGCAGGGCGTCCACGATGCCGACGGTCTCCGCCGCGGTCTTGCCCGCTCCGAAGACCACCTCCGGATCACCGGTACGGATGCCCCGGTGCGTGTCGACCCGCGCGTACCCGAGATCACGGAAGCCCGAGCCGTCGGCTCCCATCGGGCCGGCGGCCAGCTCGGCGGCGGCGGCCTCCGGGGTGACCTCACCGTCGGACACGGCGTGCAGCAGGGTCCGCAGACGTTCGGGGTCCATACCGCCGATGCTGCCACCGCCGATGCTGCCACCGCCGATGCCGGCACCGCCGTCGGTCAGCGGTAGGGGGCCCAGACCGTCCGGTCGGCGGCCCCGGCGCGCAGGCTCCGGAGACGGACCGCGAACTGCGCCGCGGCGCTCGGGCTGCTGGCGAGGACGGGTGCCACGCTCGTCACGAGTTTCAGCTCACGGACCGCGCGCAGCACCGGGAACCCGTCCCAGGCCGTGACGTCGAAGCCGTAGGCGCGGGCGAGTTCCTCCTGCGGCTGCGGCGACCGGCCGAAGCGCACGGCTCCGAGCGCGACCGGCACCAGATCCCACTCGGCCGGACCCAGGCAGGTCGCGTCGAAATCACAGATCACGACCCTGCCTGGAGCGGTGTGGATCAGGTTTCCCAGATGCGCGTCCCCGTGGATGACGGCCTGCGGCAGCACGTACCGGACGCTCCCAAGCGCGTCGGAGACCCGCAGCGTCAGGCCCTCCAGGAAGGCGCGGTCCGCGGCCGGCAGGCCCTCGGCGTCCGAGAGGCGCCGCCGGACGTCGTCGAGCGGGTCCCAGGCCGGCAGCGGTGGCTCGGGTGGCGCAAGCGCATGCAGGCGCAGCAGGACGTCCGCCAGGCTGCGGGCCGGATGCACCGCCGGCCGGGTGACGGCCTCGGGCGGAGCGGCGTCCCGCCAGACGGTGGCGTGCCAGCCGTCGACCACGACAGGTGCGGGCACGCCCGGGAGGAGCCGCACCGCGGGCATCCCGTGCTCGGCCAGCCACCGCGCCACCTGGACGACCTTCGCCACCCGGTGGTTCATCGCGGCGGAACTGGCGATGCGTACGACCGCCGCCTCGCGAGGAAGCCTGTACACCGCGTTGACGGTCAGCTTGATCGGTTCGGCGTCCCGATCGTCAAGGCCGACGCTGGCGCAGAGCTGGGTAAGCGCCTGCCGGGAGCGCGCCGCGGTGAAACGGCCGGCGGGGCCGGGCCCGGCAGCCGCGGGTTCGGTGGCCATGGTGATCGGTCACGGACGGCTAGAGATCCAGCGGCGGCGGGGGAACAGCGGTTCCCGGACCGGGCCGTTGGCGCGACGCCGAGCGTTGCCACTCCCGGACCAGCGCCGCCAGCTCCCGGACTCCCCGCACCTCGCTGTGCGGGGAGGTGGCGGTCAGCAGCTGGTCCGCCCGGCTGGAGACCGAGGCGACCGTGCGGCCCCAGGAGATGCCGATCGCCTCGGTCGCGAGCTCGCAGACCCGGTCCAGCTCGAGCCGGCCCTGGCGCGCCATCGCGAGCGCCAGGTCGAACCGGATGACGGAGCGGAAGCCCGGCGCGTCCATCCCGTCGAGCTGCGGCATGGCCAGGTCGGCATGCTCCTCGGCGGCGCGGGGACGACCGAGCAGGCACAGCGCCGTCGTCGCGTTGTAGGAGACCTCGACGGGGTGGAACGTGTCGAAGCTCGGCCCGGGACGGCCCCACTGGTCCACCGGGATGGCGTCCGCCAGGTCGTAGGCCTGGTCCAGGCTGCCCGCGGCGCCGCGCAGATCACCCATCGCGGCGAGCGCCCGCGCCTCCTGGCAGACCAGCCTGGCCCGGACGGGCCCGCTGCCGACGTGGCGCATCCCGTCCCGGGCGAGTCGCAGGGCCTCGCCGGGCCGCCCGACATAGAACTCGTTGACCGCGCCGACCTCACGCGCCGAGCCGCACAGGGGACCGTCGCCGGCCTCGACGCCGGCCAGGTAGCCCTCGGCGGCGAGATCGCGGGCGGAGCCGACGTCGCCCTGCTTGAAGGCCGCGTCGGCGCCGAGCACCGCGACGCGGCCGGCGAGCACGAGCAGCTGCTGCGAGTCCGCGGTGCCCATCGAGCGGCGCCCGAGCCGCTCCAGGCCACGCCGCAGCCGGGCCGTCCTGGCTCGCACGTGGGCGGGCGGCACGACCTCGTGCGTGTTCATGAGCTCGCCCAGCGCCTCGTTCGCGCGCTCGAGGGCTAGCTGTACCGGGCTGGCCGCGAGCACGTCAGCCACCTCCATGATCGGGCTCGGGGCGAGCAGTGCGCTGACGACGGCCGCACCCGCGGACAGCTGGAACTTCCGGCGGTCGGTGCCGTTCGGTTCCGCGGCATCGGCACCGGCACCGGCTGCCCAGGTGAGGTCGTCCGGTGCCTGGCGCTCCGGAGGCTGGGCGGGATAGTCCTCGGGCCGGTCGTCCGGGGGCGTGCGGGCCGGGGGAATGAAGATCTCGTCGAAACCCGGCACGGCCAGCGGCGGGGGTCCGTCCGACTGCGGCATGCCCTGATCCTTCCTGTGTGTCACGAGGCGCGTTCGTGACCTTGCGCTTTCACGCTAGGGGCGGGAAAGCGCCGTGGCCGGCGGGCCGCTGGACGGCCACCAGTCGGACCACGGTGATCGCGCATCGCCTCGGCCCCCGTGCGTATGCCGATGCTCGTGCGAATGGCACGTGCGGACGGCGGATGCGGTTGTCGGGTGCACCAGCCGATGCTACGAGGCGTGGATGTCGGACAGTGACGGGCTTGCGTCACAGCAATGTGGCCCGCCGGTGGTTGTGTCAATGGTGTTCTGGTTATGTGATTTTGGTTGGCGGCGGAACGGCGAAGGATCTTCCAGGGAGATCCCTACCCGCTGGATCTTCTTTATCGCCTGAGGCATATGTAACGTTTATCTTCGTTTAGGGGATGCTGCTGGCCGGCCGGTCGACGGCGCTGCCGGACGGTCGATGACAGCGGTGAGCTCCCGATTCCGAGTGTGGGTGGGTTGCATGGATGTCGATCGTCCCCGGACGGATCGGCGGTTCACGACGGTGACGGCGGCGGGCCGGGCACATCCGCGCGGCCGGAGGAGGCGATCGGTAGCCTCAGTTCCGTGGTCGATGTGTCCGCGAGGTGTTCGCGGAGCTTCCGTGGTCGCTGATCCGGCGCGCCTCGCCGGAGAAGACGCGCTGGTGGCGCCCCGGCGGGAGCTGCCCGTGGGCGATGTGGCGCTGGCCTGCCGGCTGGAGGAACTCGCGCACCGAGCCTGGCCGCCCCTTCGGGAGGAGGCCCACGCGGGCTGGGTGCTTCGGGAGTCGGCGGGCTCCTCGCGCCGAGGGAACTCGGTGTGGGCCAGGAGCGACGTCCCGGATCTCGCCGATGGTCTTCGCGTGGTCCGATCCTTCTACGAGGCCGTGGGCCTGCCGCCGACCTTCCAGGTCACCCCGGTCGCCCGTCCCGCCGGCCTGCTGGACGCCCTCGACGCCGCCGGGTACGACGACGCCGGGCCCACGGACGTCTGCGTCGCGCCCCTGGCAGGCCTGCTCGTGGCCCGTCCCGGGAACGGGCAGGTCGAGGTGACCCACGCTGACCTGCCCGACGAGCGCTGGCTCGCCGTCGCCGGGCGGGTTCTCACCACCTTCGCCGCGCAGCGCGCCGGTTCACTCGCCGTGCTCCGGGCGATGGCGCTGCCCCAGCGCTACGTCACCCTCCACATCGACGGTGTGCCGGCCGGTGTCGGCCGCGGTGTCCTCGACGATGGCTGGCTGGGCATCTACAGCATGGCCACGCTGCCCGGCGCGCGTGGCCGCGGCGCGGCGGGCCGGGTACTCGCCGAACTCGCCCGGTGGGCGGGCGCCGGTGGGGCCGACCACGCCTACCTGCAGGTCGAGCGGGACAGCATCGCGGCCCGGGCGCTCTACACCCGCCGTGGCTTCCGGCCGGTCTACGGCTACAGCTACCGCAGGCTGCCCGCACCGGCGGCGGCCGGCCCGGCGGGGAACGGGGCCGCCCGCTCATGAACGCATCCCCCGCTGACCTGTTCGCCGCCGACGCCCCGACCAAGATCATGGGTGTCGTCAACGTCACCCCCGACTCGTTCTCGGACGGCGGCGCCTACCCCGACCCGGCCGACGCCGTCCGGGCCGGTCAGCTGATGATCGACCAGGGAGCCGACATCGTGGACGTCGGCGGCGAGTCGACGCGCCCCGGCGCGCCCCGGGTGTTCGCCAGCGAGGAACTGCGCCGGGTGCTGCCCGTCGTCGCCAAGCTGGCCTCCTCGGGCGTGCCGATCAGCATCGACACGAGCCGCGCGTCAGTCGCCGCCGCCGCGGTCGACTCCGGTGCCCTGCTGGTCAACGACGTCTCCTGCGGAACGAACGCCGACCTGCTGCGCATCGTCGCCGAGCGGGGCGTCCACTACGTCCTGATGCACTCGCGCGGCTCCAGCGCGGACATGGGCGCCCTGGCGGTCTACGACGATGTGGTCGCCGAGGTGGTGAGCGAGCTGTCCGCCCGGCTCGAGGTGGTCCTGGCCGCCGGCGTGCCGGAGGACAAGGTGATCATCGACCCGGGTATCGGGTTCGCCAAGACCGCGGCGCACAACTGGACCCTGCTCGCGAACCTGGACGCACTCGCCGCCCTCGGCCGTCCGTTGCTCGTCGGCACCTCCCGCAAGTCGTTCCTCGGCTCGGTGCTGAGCGGCCCCGGTGAACCGCCCCGGCCGCCGGACGACCGGGATGCCGCCACCCAGGCCACGACCGTGCTGCTGGCCTCGGCCGGAGTGTGGGCGGTGCGGGTGCACGCGGTACGCCCCGCGGTGGACGCCGTCCGGGTGCACCGGGCGTGGCACGCGGCCGGCCCCGCCCGCCCGGCCCGCCCGGTGGCCTGTCCGGTCGGGCCGCCCCGGTGACGGCGGTACCCGGGGCCGGGCGCGACCGGGTCACGCTGACCGGGCTGCGGGTGCACGGGCGGCACGGCGTGCTGCCCGCGGAACGCGAACTCGGCCAGTTCTTCGTCATCGACGCCACCCTCTGGCTGGACACGGGCCCCGCCGCGGCGACTGACGACCTCACGCTGACCGTGCACTACGGCGAGCTCGCCCAGGCCTTGGCGGACGTCGTCGCCGGCGAGCCCGTCGACCTGATCGAGACCCTGGCACACCGGCTGGTCCGGGTCTGCCTGGCGGACCCCCGGGTCGACACGGCCGAGGTGACCGTGCACAAGCCGGCCGCACCCGTGCCGCTTCCCTTCGCCGACATCGCGGTGACTGTCACCCGTTCCCGGCAGGACCTCGCCGGATGAGCCCGGCGGGCAGCGGCCACGCCGTGGTGGCGATCGGTTCCAACATCGGGGACCGGCTCGCGTTCCTGCGCGGCGCGGTCGCCCAGCTCGACGCCACGCTCGGCGTGCACGCCACCTCACCCGTCTACGAGACCGACCCGGTCGGCGGGCCCGACCAGGACGACTACCTCAACGCCGTCGTCCTGGTCGGTGCCGCCGAACCGGCGTCGCTGCTGGCGGCGGCGCGAACCGCGGAGGAGGCTGCCGCGCGGGTGCGCACCGTCCGGTGGGGCCCGCGGACCCTCGACGTGGACATCATCGCCTGCGGCGACACCCGCAGCGACGACCCCGACATCCTGCTGCCGCACCCGCGCGCCCACGAGCGGCTGTTCGTCTGCGTGCCCTGGCTGGATGTCGAGCCGCAGGCCTCGCTGGTCGGGCATGGCCCGGTGGCGGACCTGGTGGCGCGGCTGCTCGCGGTGCCGGGCACCGTCGCCCCGCGGCGGACCTCCCTCGACCTGCCGGCCGGGAACACACCGGGGCCGGGGCGGTGAGACCCACCCACGTGCGTGACCTTCTCTCGGTCGCCGTCGTGGTCGGCGCGCTGGTCTACCTGTTGCTGTGGTGGAGGTACCAGTCGCTGCCGCAGGTGCCTCCGACGACGTCCCTGTCCGTCCTGCTGGTGGGGCTGATCGAGCTGCAGGTGGCATCGCTGACGAGGCGACGCCTCGCCGGCCGGCCCGGGACCCGCCCGATCCTGCCGCTGACCGTCGCCCGCCTGGCCGCGCTCGCGAAGGCGACGTCGGTGGTCGGCGCGGCGCTGGCCGGTGGCTGGACCGCCCTGCTCGCCTACACGGCCCCTCGCACCGACGAGTTCGGGACCGCCGGCGGCGACGCCCTGTCCGCCGGCCTCGGCCTCGGGGCCACGGCCGTGCTGATCGCCGGCGGGCTGGCCCTGGAACGGGTGTGCCGGATCCGTAGCCGCTGACGGTCCACCACAACGCCTGTTGTCGAACCGGCCACGCTACCCTGGGATCCGGTTGTCCGGCACGAAAGGGACGGGTGTGGTCACTCACGGCCAGGACACGTTCTCCGGCCCTGACGACGGCCGGCCCGGTCCGCCTGCCCGCCCGGCGCCCGGCCGCCCGGTGGTCGTCGGGCGGCCCCGCCAGGCCGGCGCACGCCTGGTGTCCTTCGCCGACCTGCGTGGTCAGCCGGCGCGTCAGCCACAGCCACAACCACAACGGCAGCGGCAGCCGCAGTCACAGCCGACCTGGACGACGCGCCAGCCGCAGCCAGGGCCTCGGCCCGGTCCGGCTCGTGCGCCGGCCCGCCGCGCGGGTTTCGACCCGGCGGACATGGCGACCGAGCCAGCTCCTGGTGGCCGGTGGTGCTCACGCTCTCCAGCCCCGATGTCCGCGCGACGGGAGGGGGTGTCGGCACACGACCAGGG
>NZ_JBFLUG010000097.1:0-28978 GCF_041008525.1 Parafrankia sp. FMc2
GTGAGGCGGGAGACCACGTCTCCGGGTACGGATCGGCTATGGACGACCTGGCCGGCGCCCGCCCCGCGGCTGACCCGCACCCCGCGGACGACGTCACCGTGGTGCACGTGAAGCGCCCCGGCCCGGCATCGCCGGCTCGACGACATCCTCGTCGAACACGCGCAGCTCAAGCCGCCGGATGTCGAGGCCGAGCCGCCCGGGGCCGACGGGGCGCACCAGCCAGACCGGCCACACCGGCCACACCGGCCACACCGATCGTGCCTTCGCCGACCTCGAGCCCGCGGGCCTCGGGCGGCTCGGCCTCGACATCCGGCGGCTTGAGCTGCGCGTGTTCGACGAGGATGTCGTCGAGCCGGCGATGCCGGGCCTGGGCGACTACGAGCCCGCCGGTGAGGCGGGAGACCACGTCTCCGGGTACGGATCGGCTATGGACGACCTGGCCGGCGCCCGCCCCGCGGCTGACCCGCACCCCGCGGACGACGTCACCGTGGTGCACGTGAAGCGCCCCGGCCCGGCCGCCGACGCGGGCCGCCCGGCCGACCACCACGCCGTCCTCGCCAGCCCCGGCGGTGCGGCCCCAGCCGACCAGCGCGCCACGGCCGGTGACCGGATCGGCCCGGCCGCCGACGGTGCCCTGTCGGGTGACGACCTGCCACCCGCCTTCGCGGTCTTCGACCGGGCGGCGCGCGACTACGACGCCGACATCCACGGTGTGCCGTTCTTCCGCCCGCTGGGCCGCACGCTGGCGAGCGCTGCGGGCATCCGCCCCGGCGACGACGTGATCGACCTCGCCTGCGGGCGCGGGGCCGTCCTGTTCCCGGCAGCCGAGGCGGCCGGGGCGACCGGCTCCGTCCGGGCGTTCGACCTGGCACCGACCATGGTCGAGCTCACCGCGGCCGACGTCACCGCCCGCGCGCTGCCCTGGGTCGAGGTGGAGATCGCCGACGCGGCCGAACCGCCGGCCGAGCCGGGCAGCGCCGACGTCGTCCTCTGCGGCATGGGGCTGTTCCTGCTGCCCGACCCGGCCGCGGCGCTCGCCCGCTGGCACGGCCTGCTCCGGCCGGGCGGGCGCCTGGCGGTGAGCGTCTTCGGCGCGCCGGACCCGCTGTGGGACCGGCCCGACTACCCGCTGCGCCGCGCCACCGGGATTGGCGCGGCGCAGCGCCGCCCTGGCCTCGCCATCCTGGCCGAGGGAGCGCTCGGCGAGGCCCTCACGGCAGCGGGCTTCACCATCACCGGCGACGACCTGGTCGCTACCGACCTCGTCTTCCGGGATGTGGAGCACTGGTGGCGCTGGGCCCGGGGCACCGCCGTCCGGTCGATGCTGGAGAAGGTCGACGTCGCCGACATCCCGGCGATGATCGACGATCTGACCCGGTGGCACGCGCCTTCGGTGGACGCCGGTGGCCTGCACTGGCGCCCGACCGTCCGCATCGTCACGGCCACGGTGGGCCTCGCGGCCGCAGGCACCGCGATGGTGGGCGGCCCCGACTGCCGGTGATCGATCAGTACAGGTACCGCACCACCGATTCCGCGACGCAGGCCGGCTTGGTGGCGCCCTCCAGCTCGATGGTGACCTGGTTGACCACCTGCACGCCGCCCTTGACGTCCTCGATCGAGAGGTTCCGGACCACGCCGCGGACCCGCGAGCCGACCGGGACCGGCTGCGGGAAACGCACCTTGTTCAGCCCGTAGTTCAGGGCCAGCGAGATACCGGTGACCGCGGCGGTGTCCGCCACGATCACCGGGAGCAGCGACAGGGTGAGAAAGCCGTGTGCGATCGTCGTCTTGAACGGGCCGTCCTTCGCCCGCTCGACGTCGGTGTGGATCCACTGCCAGTCACCGGTGGCCGCGGCGAAGTTGTTCACCTGCTCCTGAGTCACCTCGCGCCAGGGGCTGGTGCCAAGCTCCTGGCCCTGAAGCTTCCTCAGCTCGTCGATTCCGTCGATCGTCGCCATGGCGCGAGTATGGCGAAGCCGTCGGCGACGCGCCTCACTTCCGGTAACCCGGCCACCGTGTCAGGCGGCTGCCGCGAATCAGGCGTGGGCGACGAAGTTGAAGCGGTTGCCGTTGTCGAAGGTCCGGCGGAAGGTGCCGAGGGTGTAGGGGCCGGTGCCGTCCATGTCGAAGATGCGCAGGCCCAGGTCGCCGTCGATGAGGCGGTACATGTCCTCGGCCGAGGTCCCGTACTTGCGCGCGGCGGCACCGAACTCGAAGATCACGTACGGGCGGTTGGTGGCGAGCAGCTTCTGGCCGCCCTTCAGCACGCCGTACTCAGCACCCTCCACATCGATCTTGATCAGGTCGATGCGGTGCTCAGGCGGGAGCGTCTCGTCCAGCACCTCGACGACGACCTCGATCTGCTCGACGTCCTCGGCGCCGTCCGGCGTCCGCTGGCGCAGCCCGCTGTAGGCCGGGCGGCTGCGGACGTAGGCGAACGGGCTGACACCGGCCTTCTCCGCGAGCGCGGCCTGCTTCAGCGTGACGGTGGGGAACTCCAGGCAGAGGTACTCGAACAGGTGCGGCAGCGGCTCGTAGGCGATGTGCTCGCCACGCGGGGCGTGCAGCACGATCGACTTGAGCACGTCACCGCGGTGCGCGCCGACGTCGATGCAGTTCGAGTCCTCCTGGAGCACGAAGGACAGCAACAGAGCGAGGTGGTGGTCATCGATGGCGTTGCGGCGGGCGCTGGGCAGCACGGTGCGCCGGACCAGCTTCAGAGCCGGCCCGAGCCCCAGCTCGACCGCGGTCTGGCGGAGCTGACCGAGCTGCTTGTTCATCTGCTCCTGCATCGCGGAACGTCCCCTTCGCGAGCCGTCCGTCCGGCCCGGGCCCCGGGCCAGCCACGGGCTGACCGCCGGGCCCGGACCATCCGGCTGGATGTCCGGTGCCTGGCCGGTGTCGTCACGTGAGCACACCGGCCCTGCCGTCGTGCCAATTGTGACAAGTCGCCAGACGCCGCCCATCGCCACCCCCACCGCAGACACGACCAGGCACAGCACGCGGCCGCCCTCACACCGGAGGAACTGATATCGAGAGTGGCCGGCGCAACGAACTGCCTGATCCGTGGCCCGGTCAGACGGTGACCAGCTCCGCCCCGGAGTCGAAGGCCTCGACCGGCGGGCAGGTGCAGACCAGGTTGCGGTCCCCGTAGGCGCCGTCGATCCGCCGCACCGGCGGCCAGTACTTGGCGGCCCGCAGCGAGGCCACCGGATACGCGGCCACGGATCGCGGGTACGGGTGCGCCCACTCGTCCCCGGTCACCATCTCCGCCGTGTGGGGGGCGTTGCGCAGCGGGTTGTCCTCCTTCGGCCAGACCCCGTCGCCGACCTTCGCGGCCTCCGCCCGGATCGCGATCATCGCGTCGCAGAACCGGTCGATCTCGCCGCGGTCCTCGCTCTCGGTCGGCTCCACCATCAGCGTCCCCGCCACCGGGAACGACATCGTCGGCGCGTGGAACCCGTAGTCGATCAGCCGCTTGGCGATGTCGTCCACGGTCACGCCGGTCTCCTTCGTCAGCGGCCGGAGATCGAGGATGCACTCGTGCGCCACGAGCCCGTTACGCCCCGTGTAGAGAACGGGGTAGTGCGGCGCGAGCCGGCGGGCGATGTAGTTGGCGTTGAGCACCGCCACCGAGGTCGCCTCCCGCAGCCCCTGGGCCCCCATCAGGCGGATGTACGCCCACGGGATCATGAGGATGCCGGCCGAGCCCCAGGGCGCCCCCGAAATGGGCCCCACCCCGGTGGGCGGGCCGGCCTCCGGGCGCAGCGGGTGGTTCGGCAGGTACGGCAGCAGCTTCTCGCCGACCGCCACCGGCCCGACCCCCGGCCCACCGCCCCCGTGGGGGATGCAGAACGTCTTGTGCAGGTTGAGGTGGCTCACGTCGGCCCCGAAACGCCCCGGCTTGGAGAGCCCCACCAGGGCGTTGAGGTTCGCGCCGTCGACGTAGACGAGGCCGCCGGCGTCGTGCACCACCGCGCAGGCGCGGGCGATGCCCTCCTCGTAGACGCCGTGCGTCGACGGGTAGGTGACCATGAGGGCCGCCAGCGCCGGCGCGTGGGCGGCCGCCTTCGCCGTCAGGTCGTCCAGGTCGACGTTGCCCTCGTCGTCGCAGGCGACCACGACCACCCGCATCCCGGCCATCGCCGCGCTCGCCGCGTTCGTGCCGTGCGCCGACGACGGGATCAGGCACACGTTCCGGACGGTGTCGCCCGCGGCGGCCCGGTCACGGTGGTAGGCGCGGATGGCCAGCAGACCGGCGAGCTCGCCCTGACTGCCGGCGTTCGGCTGCACGGAGACGGCGGCGTACCCGGTGATCCGCGCGAGCCACAGCTCCAGGTCCCGGATCATCGACACGTACCCGGCGGCCTGGTCCAGTGGCGCGAACGGGTGGATGTCGGCGAAGTCGGGCCAGGTGACAGCGGCCATCTCGGTCGTCGCGTTCAGCTTCATCGTGCAGGAACCGAGCGGGATCATGCCCCGGTCCAGCGCGAAGTCGACGTCGGCGAGGCGCCGCAGGTAGCGCAGCATCGCCGTCTCGGACCGGTGCGCGTGGAACACCGGGTGGGTCAGGAAAGGCTCCTCCTCGCCGCGCGCCATCGGCGCCGGCAGCGCCGGCAGTGGCGTCGCCAGTGCCGGCCCGCCGCCCGTTCCGGGGGTGTCCACGCCG
Organism: Parafrankia sp. FMc2; assembly: GCF_041008525.1. NCBI lineage: Bacteria > Bacillati > Actinomycetota > Actinomycetes > Frankiales > Frankiaceae > Parafrankia > Parafrankia sp. FMc2. Next base: position 4,670 of record NZ_JBFLUG010000097.1, read on the forward strand.
AACGCGGCCCAGACGGCGCGCAGGTCGGCCTCGACAGTCGTCTCGTTGCAGGAGACGCCGACATGGTCGTCGTCGACGAGCCGCAGGTTCACCCCGTGCGCGAGTGCGTCCGCCACGACCTGGCCCGCTCGGGCGGGTACCCGGGCGAGCAGCGTGTCGAAGAACTCGCCGTGGACGATCTCCACGCCGCCGCCGCGCAGCCCCGACGCCAGCCGTGCGGCCAGCCCGTGCACCCGGCCGGCGATCCCGGTCAGCCCGTCCGGGCCGTGGTAGACCGCGTACATCGAGGCCAGTACCGCGGGGAGCACCTGGGCGGTGCAGATGTTGCTCGTCGCCTTCTCCCGGCGGATGTGCTGCTCCCGGGTCTGCAGCGTGAGGCGGTAGGCACGGTTGCCCGCGGCGTCCACCGAGACGCCGACAAGCCGGCCGGGCAGCATCCGCTCCAGGCCTGCGCGAACGGCGAGGTAGCCCGCGTGGGGGCCCCCGAAGGAGAGCGGCAGCCCGAACCGCTGGGTGGTCCCGACGGCGATGTCCGCCCCGAGGCGGCCCGGCGAGCGCAGCAGCGTGAGCGCGAGCAGATCGGCGGCGACGGTCACCACGATCTCCCGCTCGCGCGCCTGCGCGATCACGCCCCGAAGGTCCCGCACCTCCCCGTCCGCGCCCGGGTAGGACAGCAGCACGCCGAAGACGTCCGGCAGCACGTCGGACGCGCCCGCCGCCGCCGGGACCGCGGCGGCGGCCTCGCCCGGGGCGGGCGAGGGCCGGGCCGTGAGGCCGTCCCGGAGGTCGGCGACCAGGACGGTGATGCCGAGAGCCTCCGCCCGGGTACGGACGACCGCGATCGTCTGCGGCAGCGTGTCCGCGTCGATCAGGAAGGTCGAGCGCTTCCCCCGGGTCGACCGGTAGGCGATCTGCATCGCCTCCGCGGCGGCGGTGGGTTCGTCGAGCAGCGACGCGCCCGCGACCGCGAGCCCGGTGAGGTCCGTGATCACCGTCTGGAAGTTGAGCAGGGCCTCCAGCCGGCCCTGGGAGATCTCGGGCTGATACGGCGTGTAGGCGGTGTACCAGGCAGGGTTCTCCAGCACGTTGCGCTGGATCACCCCGGGCATGACCGCCGGGTGGAAACCCAGGCCGATCATGGACGTCACCCGCCGGTTGCGGCCGGCCAGCGTCCGCAGCTCCGCGAGCACCTCGGTCTCGTTGACCGCCGGTGGCAGGTCGAGCTCGGTGTCCCGGATGGCAGCCGGCACGGCGGCGTCGGTGAGGGCGGTCAGCGAGCCCAGGTCGAGCAGGTCGAGCATCGCCATCCGGTCGGCGCGGTCGGGGCCGATGTGGCGGTCCGCGAACCGGACCGGCTCCGGCGTACCGCTCGCCACGGTCGAGGCCGTCCGAGGCAGTGGCGCGCCCTGCTGGCGGCCCGGCCCGGCCGGGGGGGTGGCTGACACGCCGCTTCCCGCACCTGCCGGGGACGGGCTGTCATCATCCGTATGCTGTGCGTGACTCGGCGACACGGCGGTCGAGGTCTCAGTGCTCATCGTCGCTGCGCTCCGGAGGTCGTGCGAACGCCAGCGGGAGACCACCGCCAGTGCGGCTGCGGTCCTCCACCCGCGTCGCGGCGGGCCTCCCCCTCTGTCATCGGCCTGAGAGCTTCGCCGACCGGCAGTGCTCCCGGGAGAACCGGAAGCACGGAGTCGGCTTGCACCGTCGGCGGGACGCCGGAGCATCCGCTTTTCAGAGTCGCCTGACCCGGCGGTCTTGGGCCTGAGAGTTTGCGGGGAGATCTTGCTCCTTCGGCGCTCCGAGCCAGGCCCGGAGCTCTCCCGCACGGGTGTGAGCGGCGCGATGTGCAGTTGTCAGCCCCGAAAGGACTCGGGCGTTCAGCAAGCCAGGCTAACTGCCCGTGCAGCGCCCTGCCAGCCATCCCGTCATCCTCCGGCCGGGTGGTGACGCGCTACACACCCGTCGGCTGGCGCGACCCGTCCCGGTGGTCGTCCCGGAACTTCGACGCCTCCTCCTCGCTGCGCGCGCCGCCCCGCTCCCCTTCGAAGAAGGTCGTGGCGACCCGGTCGTGCGACGTCTGGTCCGTCACCTGGCGGGCCATCTCGTCGTCCGAGACACCCTCCCCCGCTGGATGGGCCGGAACTCCCCGGGTTCCCGCGGCTTCGCTCGAGCCCTTTCTCACGTGGTGCGACATGTCCGTCCTCCCGACATCCGGGGCCCGTATGGCCTGCCCGCGCGACCCGGACGGGCCACAACGGCCCGATCGGATCCCGTCACCTGTCGACATGCCCGGACCTCGCCCTCATCACCCGCGCGGGCCGGCACGTCCGGCCTCCCTCCGCCAGGCAGGGCCGGCCCGACCGGGCCCAGAGCCCGGCCGGCGCCCCGGCGACGGAACGCGCACTATCACCCCGTGTACCGTCATCGCCGACGATCTGCGTCCCGACTACCGGACAGCCAGGATGATCAGCGGTTACCGATTCCTCCACGATCTCGGCCAGGGTGGGTTCAGCACCGTCTATCTCGCCGAGCAGGAGATCTTCGAACGGCAGGTCGCCGTGAAGGTCATGCATTCCGACCTCCGCGACCCGGACGCCCGCCGACGGTTCGTCCGCGAGTGCCGTGCCACCGGGCGGCTCACCGGAAATCCCCACATCATCACCGTGTTCGACGCCGGGACGACGGCTGATCACCGGCCCTACATCGCGATGGAGTACCTCCCGGCGGGAACCCTGCGTGACCGGGTGCACAAGATCGGGCCGCTCCCGGTCCGCGAGATGGTGACGCTCGCGCTCCCGGTCGCCCAGGCGCTCGACGCCGCCCACCAGCAGGGCATTCTGCACCGGGACCTGAAGCCAGCGAACATCCTGCTACGCGGTCCGGAACACCCTGTCCTCAGCGACTTCGGCATCGCCAGCATCGCGGAGGGCCGGGAGGCGGTGACGGTCTCGGCGGCCTTCACCGCCGGGTTCGCGGCGCCGGAGGTCATTCTCGGCGAGCAGCCGGAGCAGTCCTCCGACGTCTTCGGGCTCGGCGCGACGCTGTTCGCTCTGCTCACCCAGGCCACGCCGTTTCCCGGCCGCACCCCGACGGAGATCTACCACCGCATCGTCTCGGGCGACATGGCGCCCTTCGGGCGGGCGGATGTACCGCCGGCACTCGAGGACCTGCTGCGCGCGATGCTCGCGCCCGAGCCGGACCACCGGCCCCTGCTGGGGGAGGTCTCCGCCGGGCTCGGCGCCGTCCTCACCGCGGTGGGCGGCGAGGCCGGCCCCCCGGCCGGGCTGTCCCATGATCCTCCGTGGCACGAGCCTCCGGGGCGGGACGAGGCGCCCACAGCCGTCGGCCCCGGGTCGGAGCCCGGTCAGCAGGCCAGGGCCGGTCACCGGTTCGCCGGACGCGCTCCCGGGCCAGTACCGCCCGCCACCCGCCCGGATCCCACCAGCCGGCGGCGGGTGGCCGCGGCTGCCGCCGGCACGGCGGCGCTGCTGACAGCTCTCGTCGCCACGGTGTGGCTGTTGATCCCCCGATCGGACGGTGCGGACGATGCCCTCGGGGCAGGGCAGGCCGGCGGGCCCCGCACGTCGACACCCGGGCCCATCACCGTGTCACCCCAGCCCCCCGTGGTGACACCGCCGGGGACAGCTCCCACCCCGACCTCCTCCGGTTCGGCGAGCACCTCACCGACGACCACCACCACGGAGAGCGCGCCGGTCTGCGCTCCCCAGCTCACGCGGAAGACCGACCACCATGGCCAGACGTTCAGACGGCAGTACATGTGTGCCACCAGCGTGGGCTCGGAGGTGTACGCGAACATCGCGGCCACGGCGCCCGGTCCGCTCGACGACTCCGGTTACATGGACCGGGCACCCCAGGTCTGGGTGATCTGCCAGATCGAGGGCCGTGCCAACCCCGATCTCGGCGGGCGCCAGAACACCTGGTGGCTCTACACCAAGGGCGACCGGCCGAGCCGGAACGCCTTCGGCTACCGGGAGTCGTGGGGGTACCTCCCGGCCACCGCGGTGGCCTCCGTCCCGGACGGCGAGCCCGTCCAGGACGTCGCCAGGTGCCAGGGCCTGCACTGACGCAGCGGGCGTGGCCAGCCGCCGCGGCGCACCAACCACCTCCACGTGAGCGGCCCACTCGGCATAGTCAGCGGAGGAGAATGCCATCCGGCGCGGCGGCGCCGGGACGAGTGCGCGAGGAGCAGCAGGTGTCAGGACTCGACCGCGACGGTGACGTGTTCCTTCTCGACCTGGGCGCCGCGGAGAACCGGCTCAACCCGTCGTCGCTGGCCGCGCTGAACCTGGCCCTCGACGAGGTGGTGGCCGCTCCCGCGCCGAAGGCCCTGGTCACGACAGCTTCGGGCAAGTTCTGGTGCAACGGGTTCGACCTTGCCTGGATGACCGCGAACCCCGGGGAGATCGAACCGTTCATCCAGTCGGTGCGGGTGTTGTTCGCCAGGTTCGTGACGCTGCCGCTGACAACCGTCGCAGCGGTCGGCGGACACGCGTTCGGCGCCGGGGCGGTCCTCGCGCTCTGCCACGACCAGCAGGTCATGCGGGCAGACCGGGGCTACTTCTGCCTCCCCGAGGTCGACATCGACATCCCCTTCAGCGGGGGGATCACCGACCTGATCCGCTCCCGGATGCCCATCCGCACCGCCCACGAGGCGATGACGACGGGACGCCGGTACGGCGGCGACGACGCGCTGACCGCCGGGATCATCGATGGCGTGGCGGACCAGGAGAAGGTGCTACCCACGGCGGTCGCGATGGCCAGTGCGCTGGCCGGCAAGGCATCCCCCACGCTGGGGACCATCAAGTCGAGGCTGTACGCCACCGCGATCGCCGGGCTGGTCGCCGGAGAGGCCGTCGAGATCTCGATCTGAGCGGTGCCGCGCCGGTCACGGCATCAGTCGGGTGCCGTGTCCTGGCTGGCGGAGGCGACCAGCCGGCCGTCCCGGCTGAAGAACGTCGCGCGGGTCAGGGTCCGCTGTCCTGACCCGGACGGGCTGTCCCGCACGACGAGCAGCCACTGATCGGCGCGGAACGGCTGGTGGATCCAGATCGCGTGGTCCAGGGCCGTGAGGCCCCCGGACCCGCCCGCGTGACCACCTGGGTAACTGTCCGCGTGGCCGCCGTCGGGCGGGCCGGCGAAGACCGCCCGTATCTGGCGGGCGAAGGCGGTCGTGACGTGGTCGGCGAGGAGGACCAGCGCGCCGGCGTGCACCGGGGGGTCATCCGGCAGCGTCTGGTCCAGCCGCACCCAGGCCACCGGGCGGACGGCCTCCCGCGGCCCGGGCCCGGCCGGTTCACCCGTGACGGAGCGGACGTCGATGAGGCTCTCGGGCACGTCCCGCCGCCCGGACGCACCGGACGCACCGGGCGTGGGACCACCCTGGCGGAGGGCGACGGTCGCGTCGCCGGACCGCCCACGCGGGCCACGCAGCCCACCCAGCGTGGCCTCCGGATCGTCCCGGTGGTCCAGGTCCCGCGGGGGTGGCACACGCGGGGCGCGCAGCTGGTGACCGGCCGGCCCGCCCGGCCGGTACAACAGCGACATCACGCAGACCACCTGGCCGGCCTGCACGCCTGTCACCCGCCGGGTCGTCGTCCCGCCGCCGTCGCGGACACGGTCGACGAGGTAGACGATCGAGGTCCGCGCCCGCGCCGGCTGGGGAAAGTGCGCGTGCAGCGAGTGGAACGGCCGCCCGGCCGCCACGGTGCGGGTGGCGGCCAGCTGGGCCTGCACCGCGATGAGCCCGGTGTGGACGGGGGAACGCTCCTCGCCCGGCCATCGGGCGCGGAACACGTCGCGGTCGATGTCCTCGATCGCCGCGAGGTCGAGGAAGCTGGGCCGGTCCGAGGCCCGGGCAGGGCTGTGCCCGCCCGGCCGACCGGCCGGCTCCGGGAACGGGAGCCGCTCGGGTGCCCCGGCACGTTCCGGCGGCACGGCGTGTTCCGCCGGGCGCGCCCGGCGGCCGACCCGGTCCACGGTGATCCGGATCGGGGTCACCTGCAGCGATCTGACCAGGCCGGGCCCGCGCCTCCGCGGGCGGGGCATCTCCGGCCGGTCCTCGCGTTCCCCCGCGGCCCGGCGATCGGCTCCTGGCGCCACCGGTCCCGGTCCTGGTCCTGGTCCGGCACCGGCCGCGCGTCGGGGCCACTCCCTGTCCTCGCTCGGGTAGCCCGTGTCGACGCCGGCGGGGTCATGCCAGGGAGGCAACGCGGTCCCTGTCCGGGGCGGAGCCGGCCGGACTCCCGCCTCCGCCGGACGGGTCGTCCCGGCCGGACGGGTCGTCCCTGTTCGGCAGGCCCGTCGCCATCGCCGGTGCCCGCAGGCCGCGCAGGCCGGCGCGCACCGTCGCCGGTGCGAGTGCCCGCAGGAGCGCCCGCCGGATCCGGCGGGCGTGGCCACGGCGGTCCTCGCCCCGCCGCAGCGAGCGTTCGATCTGGTCGAGCCGCCGCCAGGCCTCCGCCGCGGTGCGGGTCCCGGGCTCGCCGTCCCAGTCCAGCGCACCGGCGGGAGCGAAGAGAGCGAGGGTCACCAGGTCGGCCAGACCGGCGAGGTCCGTCTCGATGGCAGGCCCCACCCGGGCGGTGGCGGCGAGCCGCGCGACCTGCCCGGGGCTGGCGGCCGCCGGGACGGGGACGGCGGCGGCGGTGAGCGCCTCGATCGCGCCTTCCCAGGCGGCGACCACGCGGGCCCGTGCGCGGGCGGCACGCCGGTGGCGGCGGGCCTCGGCGGCCAGCAGGGCCAGCAGGAGATACAGCACCGTCACACCTCCCAGCACCAGCCCGGCCAGCGTGACCCATGGAGGCCAGGCACCCGTGCTGTCGGGCCCTTCCCGTCGTTCCCGATCCGCGTCACCGGCGTCCCCCTCCGTTTCGGGGGCGGCAGCGCCCTCCGTGCCTGTCGTGCCGGCCGCGGCGACGGAACGCAGCGCGACGTCGATGAGCTCCGCCTGCTCGGGGCTCTCGCCCTGGTTGGAGCCGGCGACGCTGGCGCCCCGGGCGTCCGCGGCCCGCGGGGTCGGGAAGAAGGGCAGCCAGCCGACACCGCCGAAGCGCACCTCGGCCCAGGCGAGGGCGTCGGAGCCGTGGACGCTGCGGCTTCCCCCGTCCGGGGCCGGCGGCGCGGTGAACCCCACCGCCAGCCGGGCCGGCAGGCCCAGCAGACGCGCGGCCAGCACGAATGTGGTCGCGAACTGCTCGGACGTCCCGCGCCGGGTGTGGCCGAGGAAGTGCTCGATGTGCCCGTACGCATGCCCGGGCGGGACAGCGGGGTCGAAGACGAAGGTGGCGCTCAGGTACTGGCTCAGCAGCGCGGCTCGTTCGAACGGCGTCCGCCCCCGGGTGGTGGCAAGCTCCGCCATCTCCCGCAGGATCGGCGGCGGATCCGCGGGGATCCCCAGATCGGGGTCGGCGTCGGCCGTTCCGGAGGAGCCCGTCGGGGCCATGGAGCCGGCGGACAGGCTGCTGATCGCCGCCGGGTCGGGGGCCGGTGCCACCGCCGTCACGATCTCGAATCGCTCGCCGGCGGCGAGCGGGCGACCACCGAGCAGCATCCCGCTGTCCGGATCGACCTGGGCGCCAGGGGGACCGCTGGTCGGCCAGCCGTACGACGGCAGCATCAGCCCGCGCAGGCCGACCACGTCGACGGTCTGGCTCACCACCTCCGCCCGGCGGTCCGCGCCGTCCCCGCGAGGCGGCGCGATCGGATCGCCCGCGCGGACGAAACGCGCCGAGGAATGCCAGGTCACGCCGTCGTAGGAGTCGAGGACGGCGAGCCGGAAGGTCACCGGCTGGTCCGGGTCCGGACCGTTGACCTCGGCCCGGAACAGCACCTCGTCCGGATGGGCGGTCCAGCCACTCAGCGCGGCGAGCGGGCTGATGCCGGCGGCGTCAGCCGGCCGCGCCGAGCGGTGGTCCCGCGGGTCGACGGGATCACCGGCCCGGCCGCCGCTCAGAACCGTGACAGTGACGAGGACACTCGCGGTCAGAACCGTCACCGTGGCGCCGGCGCCACGGGCCCACTGCCGGGCCAGGCCGTTCCGGCCCGTTCGGGGCATCCTCGCCAGGAGGTAGGCGGCGGTGGTCGCCACCAGGGCCGCTGCCTGGGGCAGGTTGCTCCCCGGAGCGGGCAGGGACACCGCCGTCGCGGCCACCAGGGTGAGCGCGGCCGGAAGCGCCGGGGCGAGGGACGCCCGGGTCCGCAGCGTCAGTTCCGCGCCGAGCGCCGCCGCCAGCCAGGTCGGCGCGAGCGCCACGATCAGCAGGTCGGGGGTGGCCGGTGCTGGGGCGGCCACATCGAGCAGCCGTGCCCATCCGTCGACGACCCCCGTCCGGACCACGTCGAGTCGGGCCAGAAAACCGCCCGTTCCGGCGGCGACGGTGTAGGCCGTCCAGACGATGAAACCGATCATCCAGACGGGCACGGTGATCGCTGGCGAGGCGAGCCGCCGCCGCGACCTGACCTGGACCGACCCGAGCAGGCCCACCAGGAGGACCGGCAACACGGCCGCGACCGGCAGGGGGACCCACAGGTCCCGGGCCGGAAACAGGCGGGTGAAGCCGGACCCGCCCACGAGCGAGAGGCCCGCCACGAGCACCAGCTGAACAGCTCGACGCCGCGGGCTTCCGGGCCCGCCGCCGTCGGCCAGGTCGGCCTTCGAAGCGGCACCGACCATCATGGCATCGCCCGGCGGGACGTCGTCGGAATCGCCGGGGCAGTCCGGGCACCGGTCAACGCCGGAATGAGTGGGACTGTCACCGGCCCGGTCGGGCGGGCGTCCTCGGATACGGCCTCGCCTGCCGCCGTGACGACCGCAGCGGCCGGGGCGGCCGGGACCACGGACAGTGCCGCGCGGGCCGGCGGCCAGGACGCCGACGGCAGCGCCGGTGGGGCGGGCCAGACCTGCCGCAGCTCGGCGGAGGTGGCCAGGTGGAGCACGCGGACCCGGCCCGCGCCGGTGGCACGGGGAGTTACCGGCGGGAGGGGCGAGCCGGCCCAGTCAGTCTGGCCCACCCGGGTGGGGTGCCCCGCCGGCCCGGCCGGGCCGGGCTGGTTCAACCGGGTGCCGTGAGCCGGCTGGGGTCGTCCCGCCGAAGCGGCGCTGGAGCGCAACCGAGGCCGGTCGGCCGGGGTACGCCGGCCCAGCGCACGGGCGGCGGCCTCGCTGCGCGGCCCCATCCGCAGGACGATCACCTGGCCGAAGGCGCGAGCGACCGGTGTCAGGGCCGCCATGGCATCCCGGCCGAGTGCGCCGGTGACCAGCACCAGGGTGCCGACCGGGCCGCGGCGCAGGGTGCGCAGCACGTCCAGGCTCTCGCCTCCGTCGGTGCGGATGGCGGCGAGTTCGTCGAGGAGCGAGTCGACGTCGGCAGCGCGGCGGCGGCCTGTCATCCGCACCCCGCCCGACGTGACCAGGCGGACGCTGTACGCGTTGCGGGCGCAGGCGAACACTGCCGACGCCGCCGCGTCGACGGCGTCCTCGAAGACCGCGGCCCCGACCGGGCCATCCGGATAGGCGCAGCGCCGGGTGTCGAGGACGACGGTGGAGGCGGGTTCACTCGGATCGACGTGGGTGCGCACCATGAGCGTCCCCAGCCGGGCGCTGGCGGCCCAGTGGACGAGGCGCAGGTCCTCCCCGGGGGTGTACTCGCGCAGGGTGTGGAACATCAGCCCGCCGGCCGTGCCATGCCCGCTCTGGCCGTCGGGGTCCCGGGCTGGGGCGGTCGGCGGCGGAACCAGCGGATGGACCCGGGGGCGGACCCGCAGCGTCACCGCCGGGCCAAGGCACTGCCGCCGGTGCGCCAGCCCGAACGGGTCACGCCGGTCGACCCAGGAGGGCCCGATCCGGGTCACTCCCCGCCGGGTCGTGTCGAGCGGGAGCACGATCTCGCGGGAGGCCCCGCCGCGAAGCCTTCGGACGTCCACAGCGATGGGTCGCGGCGCCGGCCCGGCTACCGGCCCGGATGACAGCGCGGCCCCGTCCGGCGACACGGCTCCGTCCGCCGACACGGCCCCGTCCGCCGGCGACACCGCACCGCTGGGCGGTGGTGAGTCGACCGGTGAGGACGGGTTCAGCGGTGCAGCCGGCAGGTACAGCGCGAACGGGGGAGCTGTCCACCGGGAGTGGTTCACGACTGTGATGACCAGGGCGGCCTCGTCCCCGCGGGTGGCCGCGGCGGCGGTCAGCCGCAGTTCGACCCGCACCCGCGGCGGGCGCGCCACCGTACCGGCGGCGATGAGCAGCGCTGTCGTGCCGGCGCCGGCGAGCAGCACGAGCTCGGGATAGTGCAGGAGCGCTGCCGCCGTCCCGCACGCCGCGGTCGCGACCAGCAGCCCCCACGCGCTGGCCGTGATCCGCGGCAGCCGCTGAGCGGTCGGCGCGCTCACGCGCCGACGAGACGCCGAGGCGAGGGGACCGAGTCCACGACCTCGGCGACGACGTCCTCGGCGCTGACCCGGCGAAGCTCGGCCTCGGGGCTCAGCACGAGGCGGTGCGCGAGGACGGGGCCGGCCAGGATCTGGACATCGTCCGGCGTGACGAACGTGCGCCCGGCCGAGGCCGCACGAACCTGCGCCGCCCGCAGCAGCGCCACGCTGCCCCGGGGGCTCGCGCCGAGGCGCACCACGTCATGGCGCGTCCGGGTGGCGGCGACCACCCGGACGATGTAGCGCCGCATCTCCGGCGCGACATGGATGCCCAGCGTCCGTTCCGCGTGGGTGACGACGTCCTCCGCCCGCATCACCGGGCGGAGGTCCTCGACCCGCCGGCCGACCTGCCGGCCCTCCAGGATCTCCAGCTCGGCGTCCAGGGTGGGGTAGCCGATACGCAGCCGCATGAGGAACCGGTCGAGCTGGGCTTCGGGCAGGGCGTAGGTGCCGTCCATGTCCACCGGGTTCTGCGTGGCGATCACCATGTACGGCAGCGGAACCGGATAGCGGGTCCCGTCGACCGTGACGTGACGCTCCTCCATGACCTCCAGCAGGGCGGACTGCGTCTTCGGGGACGCCCGGTTGATCTCGTCGCCGATGACGAGATTGGCGAAGACCGGCCCGGGGCGGAACCTGAACTCGCCCGTCCGCTGGTTGAAGACGTTGGTGCCGGTGATGTCCGCCGGCAGCAGGTCGGGGGTGAACTGGACACGGTGGCAGCCGGCGTTCACCGACGCCGCGAGGCAGCGGGCGAGGGTCGTCTTGCCCAGTCCGGGGACGTCCTCGACCAGCAGGTGGCCCTCGGCGAACAGGCAGACGACGGCAAGCTCCACCGCGGCCCGCTTGCCGCGGATCACCTGCTCGATGTTGGCGACCACGTCCTCGAAGGCGATCGAGAACGGGATGGTCCGATCGGGGCTGACCGTCATGCCCGAACCTCCCTGGGTGCGCAAGGTCTGGTACTGGGGCTGGTACTGGGGCTTGGTGTGCTGGGGCCTGGTGTGCTGGGCGGAGCTGGGGCCGGCGTGCTGGGCCGAGCTGGGCTGCTGTGTGCCGGGGCTGGGCGGTGAAGGCGGGTCGTGCCGGTCCAGGGGGAGTGACCGGCACGACCCGCTACGGGCAGCGGGGGGAGCCGCCCGGGAACGGCCGGCTCCGGGGCGCGCCTCCCGCGGCTGGCCGCCAGTGCCCACCGACACCGCCGGTCAGCACCACCTGGCGGTGTCGCTGGCGACCGCTGCCGCGGCGTCGCTGCCACGGAGCCGAACCGTTCCGATGCGATAGACGACGGAGTCACCGGATTCGTTGTCCCCATCCCGGAAAATGTTGTTGCAACCGTGACGAGGGTTACGTCCCCCTGTCGGGGTCTGGATGGGCCCCCGCCCGCCCGGGAAGCGACGACGGTCGCCCGATGTCACGCTCCGGCCAAATCGGGTCGCAACCCGTCGGCGATGCTGAGCGTCAGACCTGTCGACGGGCAACGGCGGCGAGCCGGGAGCCCGCGGAGGCAGCCGCGGGCACACACCGCATCACTACAGTTTGACTACATTCGCCCAGATAATTCTGTGCACGGATTGTGGTCTCCCTGTCGTGAGCGGAGCCCTGTCACAGGCCTCCGCCCGGCTATCCCTCCGGCCGGGCGGAGGCCGCGGGCGGCTTCACCTGCCGGCTCGCGACGTTTCGCTCCACGCGCCCGCCTGACGCGCCCACCCAGGCGCCCGCCTGACGCATGCGCCCGACGATGCTGGAGGTCTGACGATTCTCGGCAGCCTGCGCCGGCCGCTTCCGCGGCTCTCTCGCAGCACCCCCCGGTCGGAGCATGCTGCGCACCGCCCGGACCCGGTGGGACGGGCCATCCTGCGGCCGCGCACCCGCATCGGGCGTATCGCCATCGCGAGCATCGCCGGGCTGGTGGGCGTCACCGGCGCGGCGGCGCTGCTCGGTGCCGTGAGCCGGGGGATCGCGCCCACCCGGCTCGACCTCACCGACGGAGGAACGTGGCTGCCGACCACGGCCACCGGCACGCTCATCCACCTGAGCGGACCCGCCGGGCGGGCGAACGCGGCGGTCACGGTTCCCGGTACCGCGGGCAATGACCTCGCTGTCACCACGACCTCCGCGAGGATCCTCGTCTCCGAGGGCAGGGCCGGCCGGGTGCATCTCGTGGACCCCGCCCGGCTGGCCCTGGTACGGACCGCCGATCTCGGGCCCGGCGTGACGATCATCGCCGCGGGCAGGGTCGCGTATGCGCTCGACGCCACGGCCGGGAGGGTCCAGCAGCTCTCCCCCGACGACCTTTCTCCCACCGGGAGAGTCCTGGCCCTGCCGGCGCCACTCGGCGGGGTGGCACTGGCCCGGTCGGGGGACGGAACTCTCTGGGTGCCGCTGCGGGCCACCGGGGAGGTCGTCGCCGTGCGGGACGGTGTCGCCCGCCGTGGGCACCGCCCGGTCGCACCGCCCGGGAACGCCGCCGACATCATCCTGGTCGACGACCGCCCGGTCGCCGTCGACGCCACGGCAGGGACCCTGACGGTGCTCGACCCGGAGGACCCCGGCCGATGGGGCAGGGTCATCCCGCTTCTCCCGGGGGAGGCACCGCGGCCACCGGAGCGGCCGCTGCTCGTCGCCCCCCGAACGGACGGTGGGCCCGTCCCTCTCCTCGACCCGGCGAGCCGCCGGCTGTTCCTCGTGGACGTCATCCGCGGCCAGGTGACCGGCGCGGACCTTCCCTCCCCCGCTCGACCGGACGAAACCGGGTTCGGCACTCCCCTGGTCCATGCGGGCCATGCCTATGTTCCGGATTCCGGCGGCGGTGTGGTGCTCGACTACGACCTGGCACGGGGCAGGTTCGCGGAGCCGGTGCGGCTGGCCGGGCCGGACGGGAACGCCCGCCTCACGGCCACGGCCGACAGCGGCCAGGTGTGGATCAATGACGCGGCCGGACCCGACGCCGTCATGATCAACGAGCGGGGGCGGACGCTCATCGCCAAACAGCCACCGGACCTGCCCGGTCTGCCGACCGGCACCGCCCGCCCGCTGCCGGCCGCCCCGCCGCTCCCGGCGCCCGAACCCGCCCGACCGGCCGGACGGGGCGAGGCGGGCGGAGCGGCATCCACCCGACCACCGGTAGCGGGCCGGACGTCCGCCGCCACGGATCCCGGCCCCGGTCCGGGAACCGGCGCCGACCTCGAGAACGAACCAGAGCGGCCTACACCCGGGCTGACGGCGAGCCCGAGCATCCGGCCGAGCACGCCGCCGCCCTCGCGGCCGCCGCCACCGCCGCCGCCGGTGACGGTGACGGTCCCACCGGTGGGCACCCCGAGCCCCTCGCCGACCCCGGTACCTCCGTCCGCCACCCCCGACGGGCTGCCGCTCGGGTGAGCGGGAGCCGTCGAGCGCGGGCGCGGGCGCGCTCAGCGCCTGGCGGGTGGTCAGCCCGCGAAGTCGATCACCAGGCGGTCCGGGTTCCGGAGCTCGACGACGCGGAACCCCACTCTGTTCTCGAGCCCGATGCCGAGGTGGACGTAACCCTCGAAGTCACCGGCGACCGCGTAGCTGGTCAGTGCGGGCAGCCCTCCCCCGGCCGGGGGCGTGGTCAGGGTGGAGTCGCCGGCGTCGTCGTGCATCGCCGCCGGGGTCACGACGACCTCGAAGCGGACGGCGCCCTTTAGCGGCAGCGGCGCCCCGGAGCCCGGGCGGATCACCTCGTCGACGTAGCCCGCCGTGTAGCCGGGCACCCCACCGCGGAACTCCAGGACCAGTCGGTCGAACGAGGCCCCGTCCACCGTGTTGCGGGCGGACCGCAGGGAGACGAGCTGCGCGGGCAGCGCACTCGGGCGCTCGGTACGGACCGCACCGGTACCCCACGTCGACGGCGCGCCGGTGCGCCCATCGCCCACGATCGTGCCCGATGATCCGTCAGGCGCCGCGGGCTCGCCCGGCCGGCCCGAGGCGTCACCTGGCTGGGCCGTCCCACCGGAACGGGTGGGGCCCCCCGACTGGACGGCGCTGGGTGATCCGCTCGGCCTGCCCGGGCCGCCGTCGCCGCCACAGGCGGCAAGCCCCAGGCACAGCAGGATCGAGAACACGGTTGTGCCTGCCATCACCGCACGCGGCGCGAACCGGCTGTCGTGGCGCGACCGCGGCCGGGGGCAGCGACGGGGGCAGCGACGGGGGCAGCGGCGAGGACGGGGGGACGATCGCTCCACGGTGGCCTCCGGGGCGGAATGCGGGAACACGGCGATATCCGCAGTGTGGGTCGCGGAACTGGAAAAGCAATGCCATCCCACCGGCGGAAACGGCCCCACGGCAGGGTTCCCGCCGCCAGCCGGGTTAGCCGGTGGGGAAGGCCCGGTCGCGTTCCTGTCGCCCGTCCCCGCCGTGACACGGGACGATGGCGGCACGACCGAGTCCGGAGCCACCGGAAGAAAGCCCGGGGCGACCGGCAATCCGTCGGGCGAGAGCCTACGAGAGGGAAACACCGATGCTCAGCGATGCGCCACCAGCCTGCCCGGACCGCGCGTCCGCCCGGCGGAGAGGCCTGCCGGCGAGGCGGAGAGCGCCCCTGGCGGCGGCCGTCACGGGGTTCGTCGCGGCGGGCCTGCTCGCCGCCTGCGGCGGCGGGTCCGATTCGGCCACCGATCCCGCCGAAAGCCTGCGCCCGACCGCCCGTCCGGCGACCGCGACCGTGGATGATGTGAACGGCGCGAAGGCGTCACCGGAATGTGCGTCCGCGGTGAAGACCCTGCGGATGGCCGCCGTCGGCTCGCTGAACGACGCCGCCAGGTCGGGCAAGGCCTACATGGAGAAGGCACACCCGGGCCTCACCGTCGAGCTGACCGCCACCGCGTCGGGCTACCCGGAACTGGTCCAGCAGATCAGCGCGGACCGCGCCGCGGGGCGCCCGGCGGACGTCGCGGTCGCCGGTTTCGACCTGCTTCCCACCTTCGCCGACGACCTGGGTGCCCAGACTCTCTCGCCCCGGCTCCTGCGCGCGTCGTACGACCAGCGTTTCCTGCCACTGGGCGAGTACCAGGGCAAGCTGGTGGCCATCCCGCAGCAGGTGTCGGTGCTCGCTCTCGTCTACAACCTGGACGTCCTGGAGCGGGCCGGGGTCGACCCCCGGTCGCTCACGACGACCACGGGGGTGCTCGCCGCCGCCGAGCGGGTCAAGGGCTCGGGCCAGTCGATCCAGCCGATCGACCTGCCGACCAGCGGGTTCGGGCAGTGGTATCTGAGCACGCTGGCGAGCTCGAAGGGCACGCCGTTGCAGAAGGAGGACGGCCAGCCGGATCTCACCAGCCCGGCGGCCCGCGAGGCCGCTGCCTTCCTCGCCAAGGTGGGCACGTACGGACCACAGTCCAGTGACGCGACCACCGAGGGGCTGCTGCGTTTCGGGATCCGCAAGGAGACCGCGATCAGCGCCGTGACCCTGCCCTCCGTGGCCGCCGGGCTGCGCTACATCCACGACCAGGGCGCACAGGGCTTCCGGGTGGGTGTCGCGCCGTTCCCTGCGCTGCCCGGCGGCAGCCCGCACCCCGTCGCCGGCGGCAACGGGCTGGCGGTCCTGTCCACCGACCGCTGCCAGCAGGAGATGGCCACGGAGCTGGTCGTCGCCCTGCTCTCCCCGGAGGTTCTCGCTGCCGGCACCGAGGCGTTCAGCTTCTACCCGGTCGACAGCGAGGCCAGGAACCAGCTCGGGGCCTTCTACCGGGAGTTCCCCGAGCTCACCCAGTTCGACGCTCTGATCCCGGAGATCACGCAGGCTCCCACCTGGGGGGGTGAGCGCGGCGGCGAGGTCCACGACGCGCTGAACGAGGAGGTGGTGGCGATCATCGGCGGCGCCGACCCGAACGCCACCCTCGCCGAGGCGCAACGGAAGGTGACCGGGCTGATCAGCTGAGCCCGCGCCACGGCGCCACCACAGCCGCGCGCGGGTCTGGTCCGCGGATCAGACCCGCGCAGCGCCGGTCAGAAGTCGCTCAGGCTCCGATCGCGCGCACCGGATCGCTGCCGTCCCAGCTGGTGGCGGCGTCCCGGACCAGTTTCGCCATGCCTTCGGTCGCCGGGTTCAGCTCCATGATCTCGATGATGGTCGCCGGGCCCGCGGGCGGCTCGAAATAGGCGTACCGGGTTGCTCCGTCGCCGCCGCCGGACCACACCACGGGCCACCCAGCGGCTGCCACCGAGTCCATGGTCGCGTCGAAGTCAGACGCCCAGAAGGCAAGCTGGTGGTAGCCCTCCCGCCCTGACGCGAGGAACTCCGTGTAGATGCTCGACTCGTCCCCGTGCTGCTGGATCAGCTCCAGCTGCAGGTCGCCGCTGTTGGCGAAGGCGACCGACACCGTCACCTCGCAGGGCTGGCCGCGGTAGACGCCGGCCTGCGGACGCTCCCGCAGCACGTACCACGGGCCGATGCCCAGGCTCAGCCAGGACGCGATGGCCTGGTCGATGTCCCGAACGACGTAACCGTTCTGGCGGACAACACCCGGCAGGACAGCCGGGTTGACGGATGCGGGCAGGCCATGCATCAGACCACTCCAAGGTCGGGGACGGAAGCCGGCGAGCGAGAGATCAGCGGACACCGGACCACTCCCCCGCCACGGCCGCTCGGCACCCTCGACATCCAGGGAAACCTGACCGGCCACCGACAGACGCTATTCCCGATATTGAAAACAGGTCAACATATCGGCCGTGACGATAGACTTGATCGATGACCGCAGGGGCAGCCAGCACAGGTGCTGACCGTGGTCAGCGCCGTGCCTCCTACCAGCAGGCCCGATCACGCGAGACGAAGCGCGTCCTGATCCAGGCGGCGCTGTCGCTGTGGCGCGCCAACGGGTACGCGACGACCACGGTCGCCGACATCTGCCGGGCGGCCGGCGTCTCCAAAGGCCTCTTCTATTTCTACTTCCCGCGCAAGGAGGACATCCTCTACGAGGTGAGCCGCCACTCGTCCGAGGCGGCCAGGAACACGGCGCGGGAGCTGGCACACGGGCAGTACGAGGTACTGGCAGTCGTCACCGCGACCCTGAACAACCTCGAACGGTCGATGCGCCGCAACCCGCCCGAGCTGATCCTCGAAATGGTCATGGAGGGGTACCGCTACGCCTACCGGGCGATCACCGGCGCAGCACCGCCGGACCGTGCGATGCTGATCTTCGATGAGCTGTTCGAACGCGCGGTGGCCAGCGGCGAGCTGCCGCCACACGTCGACGCGGCGCGGCTGGCGCGGCTCGCGCAGTCGCTGATCAGCGAGGGTGCGCGGCACTGGGCCGCCGGCGCCTACCAGAACCGCTCGTTCACCGAGGTCGTCTCGGCGGACATCGCCGTCCTCATCGCCGGCTTCCGTCAGCTACCGCCGCCCAGCGCCGGCTGAGACGGCTGAGACGGCTGAGACGGCTTCGCCCGGCACGGAACCCGTGCCGGGCGATGGTCCTCCGTGGGGGCTGATGCCGCGGCTGGCAACGACGGTGTGGCTGACAGCAGTGGTGTCGCTGGCCAGTGGTGTGAGTGGTGGAGCGGTGTGGCTGGCGGAGCGGTGTGGCTGGCAGCAGCGGTCAGGGCTCGCTGCGGCCGTGGCCGTGGCCGTGGCCATGGCCACGGCGGCCGCGGAGCTGCCCGGGCCTCGCGGGCGGGATCAGACAGGCACGGTCGAGCGGAACCTGCGTCCGTGACCTCGCGGGACGCACTGTCCGGGCGGACAGGGCGGCGCTGCCCGCTCCGTCCGTCGGAGCCCCGGTTCGTGGGAGGACGACCGCGGCGGCGCACCGCCCGGCCGGGACGGAGCCGGTCATGCCGCGGAGCCGAACGCCATCACGCCGAGCATGCCGACCGCGAGCATGATCGTCATCAGGCTGGCCGTCGTGGCGAGAAGGGCTGACCGACGGTCGGCGGAGTCGACCCGGCTGGCGAGGCAGGCGCGGTCGGCGATGTGGCCGCGGAAGGTCCGGTAGGCCCGGTCGACCTGCCGGATTCGCGGCGGCCGGGCGGCGTGGTGCCGCACGCTGTGTCGGCCGCTCATGCCGCGCCCGCCTGCCACCGGCGTGACGCGGACACCCCGCCACCCATCAACCATGGATTCTCCGTTGTTACTTCGGCTCTGCTCAAGCCTGCCCGCGCGAGGATGGCCCCGCCACCCCGCAGCCCCCCGCGCACACCTGTCCCGTCCATCGATGACCGCCCTACCTCCGTGTTGTGCCGGGACCAGCACCAGCCGGCCCGCGGCATACTGGCCGCCCCCGCCCGTACGGGGATGGAGATGGCCGGCCGGCACCCGGGAAATGCCAACAGCTCCACCACCCACCCCCGTTCGGGGTAGTGGAAACGTAGAGCCTTCCCTGTGCTCCGGTGGGGGGTCTGCCAGTCGGGCATGAAAGGTAGCCGTCGTGTTACGGCCAGATACCGCCCGCCGGCGCGCGGGCGGCGCGCCGCGTGGCAGGCCTGGCAGATCCGGGCCGCCAGCCGGCGCGGACAGACCGCATGCGACTCGCCACTCCACGAGATCGGATCCGTCATGGCATCAGGCTGACCGCGACCCGGGACGTCGGATCAGGAACGGCGAGAAAGCCTGCTCGGAGCCGTCGTCATCCCCGCCAGCCGCCCTCGGGGGCAGGTCCGACCGTCACCGCTCCGTCGCTGTGCGCGGACACCCATACGGCAGGAAGGCCGTCGACAGCGTCGAGCCACTTTTCCGGCATTACGGTCAAACGTTAAAGATCAGCTGGGAGATGTCGTGGCAACACGGCCCTCGACCGGGATCTGGGTAAGCGTCGCGAAGCCGGCGGTGAAGGCCGCGACCTCCTCCTCCGGTTCGGCGGTGGAGGCGCAGTCCTGTCGGGCCAGCGCGGCAGCCATGTCGGGCAGTGACGGCTGGGTCTGGAGCTCCCTCAGTCCACGCACCTCGCCGCCCACCGCGCAGTTCGGGATGTTGAGGTTGGCGACGCTCCCCCGCGGCCCGGCCGACGGCGCACCGTCAGCCAGCTCCGCCCGGTGCCGAGTGATCCAGTCGACGACCAGCGCGACGCCGGGGGCGTAGTCGAAGCTGTCCGCGAAGCCGAAACTCGAGGCGATCGCCGGGATGCCCCGCGATGCCGCGGCTCTGGCCGCACCGACCGTGCCGGAGAGGTCGACCACCGGGCCCAGGTTCTGGCCCTGGTTGATCCCGGAGACGACGACATCCGGGGTGACGTGGAGAATGTCCAGCGCGACGACCACCGAGTCGGCGGGGAAGCCGTCGACGGCGGTCGCGGCAACACCGCTCGCCGTCGTGGCATCCCGGTGCGTGGGGGTGGGTTGGGTCGTCCGGCCACCGGTGCCCGACTGGTTCGTGGCCGGTGCGACGACTGTCACGGTGACCCCGGGCAATGCACGCAGGCCGCGGACGACCGCGTCGATGCCCGGCGCGCCCACCCCGTCGTCGTTGGTGACCAGGATGTCCAGCGGGCCGGGCCCGGCCGGGGCCGCCTCACTCGAGGAAGAGGAAGCGGGGCTCCGGCCTGATTCGTCACCGGCCGAACCTGCCCCGGTGATGTTGTCTCCGCAGCCGGCCGCGGCACCGAGGGTGACGAGTGCGGCGAGAGTCGCCGTCGCCGCGCGCGGCAGTCGTGCGGCGCGGGGCTGCCTCCGGGTCGCGTCCCGATCCATGCCCTGCTGTCGCGCGCCCGTCACCGTGTTCTCCATGGTCGTCTCATCCGTGTCCTCGTCGGCACGACCGCCACCGGCCGCCCGACCTCCCCGCCACCCGCCCCCGCGGGAACAGCGCGCCCATTCATATCCCCTGACCTGTACATATCCGTCGCCACCCCCCGATCGTTGCGGAGAATGTCACCCACTGTTCGCGGCCACGATGGACGTCCTCAGCCGCTTCCAGGGCAGGCCGAAGACCAGGCGGCGAACGCGGAGTCCGAGAAGCCGCTCGGTGGGAGCCGCGAGGGGCGGCAGCCGGCACACGCACAGGCCAGCAGGGACAGCAGGGACAGCGGCCAGACCCGGGGCAGCAGCCGAGCGCGGGGCCGGCAGCAGGCACGCCGTGGATGCGACGCGGGCTGGTGACCGCACCCGCCGCGCCGGACAACCACACCGCCGGACAACCACACCGCCGGACGGCCCGTCACGGCACGCGGGGGTGAACCGTACCGTGCCGTAGCCTCTAGTCAGCCTTTGCTGCCGAGACCGGTGATAGTGCCGGGTAGGCTGGCACCGGCCATCACGGTGAGGATGAGATGGACGAGTTTTCCTATCGCGACGGCGCCCTGTGGTGTGACCAGACGTCGCTGCGTGAGGTGGCCGAACAATTCGGCACACCGACCTATGTCTATTCGGCGTCGACTCTCGTCGACCATTACGTTCGGTTCGCCAAGGCGTTCGAGTCGATCGATCCGCTCATCTGTTTCTCCGCGAAGGCACTGAGCAATGTGCACCTGCTTCGCCTTCTGGGCGAGCAGGGCGCCGGCATCGACACGGTGAGCGGCGGCGAACTGCACCGGGCGCTGGCCGCGGGGGTGGATACCGAGCGCATTGTTCTGGCCGGCGTAGGCAAGTCCGCCGACGAGCTGCGGGACGCTGTCCGGCGGGACATCCGCTGCATCAACGTCGAGTCCGAGGAGGAGGTCGCGCTCCTCGCCCGCATCGCGCGGGAGGAGGGCCGTCGACCACGGCTGGCCATCCGGGTCAACCCCGACATAGCCCCTGACCTGCGCACCCCGGCCCGGACGACGACGGCCGTCCGCGGTGTGAAGTTCGGGGTGGACATCGAGCGCGCTGCCGCGCTGTTCAGCTCGGCCGCCGCCGACGGTTCCCTTAGGCCGGAGGGCATCCACGTCCACATCGGCAGCCCCATCTTCGATCCGCAGGTCTACGCGATGGCGCTCGAGCGGGTCCTGGCCCTGGTCGCCGAGATTGAGGCCGCCGGGCATCCCGTCACCACGATCAACCTGGGTGGCGGTTTTCCCGCCGAGTACTCGGAGGGCAGCGCTCCGGGCTGGGACGACTTCGCGGAGGCGATCTGCCCACGGCTGGAGGGCTTCGTTGGCCGCGGCGGTCAGGTCATCTTCGAGCCGGGCCGGACCATCGCGGCGAACGCTGGTGTGCTCCTCGCCGCCGTCCGTTACCGCAAGCAGGCCGGAGAACGACAGCTGATCGTGATCGACGCGGGTATGACCCATATCGTCCGCGCCGCGATGTACGACAGTTATCACTTCATGTGGCCGGTCACGCCGGGCATCAAGATGGTTCCCCCCTCGCGGGACCAGCATTCTCTCGATGACCTCGTCACCTATGACGTCGTCGGCCCGATCTGCGAATCGAGCGACTATCTGGCAAAGGGCCGTGCTCTCCCCGCGATGGTGGCCGGTGACCTCATCGCGATATTCAGCGCCGGCGCCTACGGCATGACGATGACGAGCAACTACAACAGCCAGCTCCGGCCCGCCGAGGTCCTCGTCGAGGGTGACCGGGCCCGGCTCATCCGCCGCCGCGAGACCTACGACGACCTGGTGGCACTCGAACTGTTCGACGACACGCCGTCAGCGGGCTGACCCGGAAGCACTCACGCGCACTATCGGCGCATGTACCGCTGCCCCGGCCGTACGGCCGGGGCAGCGGATGGGGAACGGCTCCCCGGGCTGGGGGCCGAGGGTCTGGGCGGTGAGGGCGAGCAGCCGGCGGACCAGACCTCCGTCGAGCTCCGCCGGCACCGGGTCCAGGTTGGTCGGCACCGTCTCGGATCGAACTAAGGTCCGGTCGGACCAAGGTCCGGTGGCACGCCTCCGGCGGTCGGCGCCGAACCTCGTGCCGAGCGGCGCGGCCGGGCTGCCGGACGTCAGATGTCGACGAGCTCGACGGTGACCGCCACGGCGTCTCCCACCTCCAGCTCCTCCGCTCTGCGGACGGCCCGTTTGACGGGCAGCACATAACTGCCACCCCCACTGTCCGGGAAGATCGACGTGGCCCAGGTGGTACTCCCGACGGTGACCCGCACTCGTAGCGACCCGAAGCCGCGGCTGGCTCCGCCGGCACGGTCGCGGATCTCCGCGGAGACCTCTGTCGGCAGGCTGACAAACGTCCACGTATCAACGCGGCGGGCGTTCCACAGCCAGAGTTCGCCTTGGAAAGCAAAGACCATGGCCCGAGCGTTTCACGCGGTACCGACAGTTCCGCGACGGGTGCACCCCACCGGGGCGGTCAGCAAAGGCTCGAGGGTAACGGGCGACGGATTTCCGCAGATTCCTCATTCTGCCGGACGGAGCCGCCGTCCAGGAAATTCGGTCCCCCCGCGACCGCGCCACCCACCGGCGAGGCCACGAAAAAGACACCTGATTTAGTCACGGGGCGACGCCTGGCTGACCGCACCGGCTCTCCGCCGCGAGCGGGAACGCCGTTACTGCGAAGCACTCCCCTGTTCTCTCCGCGCGAGAGGCGATCCACCGCCGAGTTCCCGACCCACACCCATCCGACCGGCCGGTCATTGACTGACGTTGAGAGACAGGAAGCTGGATCCAATAGCGGAGTATCTCCGTCCGGAACGACCCGCGGGCGGGCCACGGAACCGAGCGCCGGTCACCTGGTTTCGGCAGTGTGGCCGACGTTTGAGGGGTGGCCTCGGCTCTGCGGGGGCGACCGTGCTCCCCTGCCAGGACCAGCGCCGGGCACAGCCGGACGGCTAGCCGATCAGCCCGCAACCACGACCGCGTGGTGGACGACTGCGGCACGGCCCGCCGACAGCGCCGCCACCGCGCCGCACGCTGCCGTGAGGCGCAGCCGACCGAGGCCAGGGCCCGACAGGGACTCCGAGCGACGAGGGGGCGACGCCGGACGAATCGCCCGAAAACTGTCGGAAACGGGGCTACCGCAGCGCGACAGGAATCACACCGGGCTCCAGATGAAGCGGATCCGCGTTAGAGAAGGCCGGCAAGTGGGCTGACCGGACCGGGATTGACTTTGGATCGGATCGACGCTGGCCGCTCCACTTGCCGGCCAACGGGCCGTAGATCGGACCTGCTACTATCAGCCAAAAATTTCACTAAGTATGAACGTTTCGATGGGGGCACTGCCCAGTCTTCAGCCCTGTCTGATCTGACCGGCTCGCCCTGCCCACCGCGGCCCAGATCCCCCATCACGATCGTTGTTTATTTCCTGTGGGGTTATAGATGCGCTCAGGCGGCTTGACAAGAAGGCTTGGGGTGGTGCTGGCCGCCGTCCTGGCCGCCACCGTCTCCGGATGCTCGGGGTCGGGCGGAGGCGGCGGGGAGGACGCCGTACCTGCTGCCTGCGACAGCCCAGGTGTCACCGCCGACGCGGTGAAGCTCGGCTTCCTCTACTCGGACTCCGGCCCCGGCAGCGGCGCGCTGTCCGCCGCCCGGGCAGGTCTCGACGCCCGACTGGGGCTGGCCAACGAAGCCGGCGGCGTACACGGCCGGCAACTGACCTACGCCTGGCGCGACGACGGCTCCTCACGATCGGAGAACGTCCAGGCCAGCCGGGACCTGATCCAGCAGGAGGGCGTCTTCGGCCTCGTGACGGCAAGCGGCGCCATGGACGACTCGCTGGAAAGCCTGTCGAAGGACCGAGTCCCCGTCACCGGCATCTTCCAGACCGGGCGGAGTGAGCACGACAACCTCTTCTCCTTCCTCGCCGGAGCCTCGCCGGAGATCACCGCCGACTACATCCTCGGGCAGAACGGCCGGAAAGCCGCCTTCCTGATGTCCGGCGGACAGCCCTTCACCCAGGATGTCATCGGGCAGTACCGGGCCGCGTTCGAGAGCAACGGACTCCCGACAGTTCCCGAGATCATCACCTACTCGGCGGGAACCGACAGCCCCGTACGGATCGCCCAGCGCCTGGAAAGCGCCGGCACCGACTCCATCG
>NZ_JBFLUG010000098.1:0-28869 GCF_041008525.1 Parafrankia sp. FMc2
TATAGGAGACAGCCCGGCACCACCCTGGCGTGCCACTCGGTTCGGCCGCCTCGCGGTCCCGACGCCGAACCACCCGCCGGAACGGCGCGCAGAATATACTTCTTATCCGAAGAGAAGAACGTTCTCGCCCTGCCCGCATCCCGGACCCAGAAGGACAGCGACGTGAGCGACACTGTCGGAGTGGAATGGGAGGATGCGCCAGCTTCGGTACGCGCTGCCGTCGACCGGGCGTTGAACCGGCACCAGCGGGACGCGTTGACCGAGGTCGAGCAGATCCTCAACGCCGCCCTCCGGGTCGCCGTCAGGGTCGCCCCCGCCGACCCCAAGGTCGCCGACATCGTGGCCGAGGCCGGGACATCCAACCAGACCTTCTACCGCTACTTCGCGGGCAAAAACGATCTCATGCACGCTGTGCTCGAACGGGGCATCGTGCTGGTCCGCTCCTACCTGCGCCACCAGATGGCGAAGAAGCCCGATCCCGCCGGGCAGCTGACCGCCTGGGTGGAGGGCATGATCGCCCAGATCACCCGACCGGCGGTGGCCCAGCAGGGCATCACCGTCAACCGGCTGCTCGCCCGGGCCGGGGAGTCGATACCGGGGCGGGCCACGCTCGACGACCAGCTCGGCGAGCTCCTCGTCCCCCCGCTGACCGCGGCTGGCCGAGCCCGGCCGGATCTTGACGCGCGGGTCATCCAGGATGCGGTGCTCGGCACCATGCAGCGCCATGTCGGGCCCGGCACCATGCCCAGCGAGGACGAACAGCGCCATCTGGTCGACTTCTGTGTCTCGGTCATCAGCCCGGCACCGCGGCCGCCCGCCACCTGAGCCCCGGCCCGGCCTAGACGCCGAGCAACCACCCTCGGTCACAATGTGTGTATTTCCTGTGATCCGAAGGTAGGAACCGGAGGGTGGATCGCAGCCGCCGGCCCAGGGGCGCGGCCCGGCAGGAGACCGCCCGGCAGCGCGCCGCGCGGCCCTGCGCCGATCCGCCGGGCCGCCGGCTCTTTCGTTGGGCAGCCGCCGGCTGCGCCGCGCTGATGTGCGCCGCCGGGATCCTCGTCTGCGTCCTGCGCGGCCCGGCCGGGGTCGACGTCGCCCGGCCGTTCGCCGCCGCGGGCCTCTCGCTGGCCGGTCTGGCCTGCATGATCACCGGTGCGCCACGCCACGGCCCCGACCGCCGATGGCGACTCATGGTGTCGATCATGATGTTCGCCGCGGCGATCGCCGTGTTCCCCCACCGCCTGGCTCCGCTGACGGCGGTGTGCCTGGTCGCGCTGGTCGTCGGCGGGGCCGGCATGCTGGCCTACCCGGTGCATTCCACCGACGACGCCGGCACCGCCGACGTCCCGGAGACGCCGGCACCGGTGCGCCCGCCCACCGGGTCGGGCGCCACTGCCGAAGCAGCCGGAGCCGACCTGCCGGCAGCGGACGGAAGCCCGACCGACGGCGCGAGGGATCCGCCGGCCTGCCAGGCCTGGCAGGCCGATCCGGTCGATCCGGTCGATCCGGTCGATCCTCCTGGGCATGCCAGCTACTGGTACCTGATCATGCTGCTGGACTGTCTGATCATGGTCGGATGCATCGCGCTGCTCGCCGGTCCGGCGATCCTCCGCAGCGCGCGGCAGAACGACGTTCCACTCATGAACGGCCCGACTTACTCGATCATCCTGGCGGCGATCGCGCTGCTGATCACCGTGGCGTTGCTGCTGGTGGCGGTGTTCCGCCAGCCCCAGAACCACCGTGGTCGCCGGCTTCTGCGCGCCGGCATGGCAGCGTTCCTGGTCGCCGCGGTGTGGCACGGGTTGCTGGCCGTGTGCGGGGCGACGTCCGTCCCGGCCGCCGCGAGCCTGCCGATGGTCGCCGGTGCGCTGTTCACCGGCCTCGCGGCGCTCTGCCCCGACCCCCCGCCCGCCTCGGCACCCAGCCCGGCGGAAGCAGAAGCGGACCGCCACCTCATCACCGCGCGACTACGCCGCTGGCACACCCTCCTGCCCTACGTGCCCCTCACCGCCGCGGCGGCGGCGACCCTGACCACGTTCACCGTGGACAGGATCGGTCACCTGCGGGAGATGTGGGCCCTGCTCGGGCTGCTCCTGCTGGCGCTGGCGCGGCAGATGCTCACCATGGCCGAGAACGCCCGGCTGCTCGGGGAGGTGGAGCTACAGGAGCAGCTCCTGCGCTTCCAGGCGTTCCACGACTCCCTCACGGGGCTGGCAAACCGGAACCTGTTCACCGATCGCCTCCAGACGGCGCTGCACCAGCAACCCGGCGGGTCTGCCCACAGCGACCGACGGGTCGCGGTCCTCTTCTGCGACCTCAACGACTTCAAGCACGTCAATGATCTTCTCGGCCACGCGGCCGGGGACGATCTGCTCCGGATCACCGCAGGACGCCTCTCGGCCGGCGTGCGCGCGTCCGACACCGTCGCGCGCCTCGGCGGCGACGAGTTCGCGATCCTGCTCGGCGCGGACAGTGCCCGCGACCCGACCTCGGTCGGCCTGCGGCTGGTGGAGGCCGCCCGCGAGCCGGTTCGCCTGGCCGGCGTCTCCTACGCGGCCGCCCTCAGCGTCGGTCTGGTGACCGTCGACCCCGCGACCGAGGCCGTGTCCGCCGAGGACCTGCTACATCGCGCCGACCTGGCGATGTACGCGGCGAAGGCACAGCGCTCCGGATCACCGGCCGTCTACACGCCGGCACTGGACTCTCCCGGCTGACTTCCACACTCTCCCGGTTGACCTCCGCGGAGATCCAAAGACCCCCGTTCCGGAATATCGGAAGTTGTGTTCCGAGTCTGGAGAACGTTATTCTGACCGCGCTGAGAGGAGTGCCGACGATGTCGTGGGATTTCGAGACGGAGCCCGAGTACCAGGCGCAGCTGGACTGGGCCGACACCTTCGTCCGTGAGGAGGTCGAGCCCCTCGACCTCGCCTGGCCGAACCTGCAGTTCGTGCCGCCGGACGACAATCTCCGGCGGGTGATCACACCGCTGCGCGAGCAGGTCAGGGCGCACGGCCTGTGGGCCACGCACCTGGGGCCGGAGCTGGGCGGCCAAGGGCACGGGCAGCTCAAGCTGTCGCTGCTGAACGAGATCCTCGGCCGGTCCAGCTGGGCGCCGCTGATCTTCGGCTGCCAGGCGCCGGACACCGGGAACGCCGAGATCATCGCGCACTACGGCACGGAGGCGCAGAAGAAGCAGTACCTGCAGCCGCTGCTGGACGGCGAGTGCTTCTCGTCCTACTCGATGACCGAGCCCCAGGCCGGTTCCGACCCGACGCAGTTCACCTGCCGCGCCGAGCGCGACGGTGACGGCTGGGTCATCAACGGCTGGAAGTTCTTCTCCTCGAACGCCAGCACCGCCCGCTTCGTGATCGTCATGGTGGTCACCAACCCGGACGTCAGCGCCTACCACGGCATGTCGATGTTCCTGGTGCCCACCGACACGCCGGGCATCAACATCGTGCGCAACGTCGGGCTCCCGGGCGAGCCGCTGGGTGAGGGCCACCACGCCCTCATCCACTACGAGAACGTGCGGGTTCCCGGCGAGGCGCTGCTGGGCGGCGAGGGCCAGGCGTTCGCGATCGCCCAGACCCGCCTCGGCGGCGGGCGGATCCACCACGCGATGCGCACGATCGGCCTCGCGCAGAAGGCGCTGGACATGATGTGCGAGCGGGCGCTGAGCCGGCGCACCCAGGGCAGCCTCCTGTCGGAGAAGCAGTTCGTCCAGGGCTTCATCGCCGACTCGTACGCCCAGCTCAAGCAGTTCCGGCTGCTCGTGATCCACACCGCGTGGTCGATCGACAAGCACAACGACTACCGCAAGGTCCGCAAGGACATCGCCACCGTGAAGATCGTGATGCCCTCGGTCCTGCACGACATCGCCGCGCGCTCGCTGCAGGTCCACGGCGCCCTGGGCGCCAGCAACGAGATGCCGTTCCACCAGATGATCATGGGCGGCTTCGTCATGGGCCTCGCCGACGGGCCGACCGAGGTCCACAAGGTCACCGTCGCGAAGCAGGTCCTGCGGGACTACAAGCCCAGCGACGACCTGTGGCCCACCGAACACCTGCCCAGGCGCCTCGCCGCCGCGCGGGAGAAGTACGCCGAGTTCCTGGACACCGAGGTGGGGAACCTGTGACGATCGACGTCGACCGACTCACCCGCTGGCTCGACGAGACCGGGCTCCCCGGCAGGGGCGAGCCCCTCGAGCACCGTTACGTCTCCGGCGGCACCCAGAACGAGATCTACGAGATCCGGCGCGGTGACCTGCACGGCGCCCTGCGGATCCCGCCCGCCGGTGCCCCGGCCAGCCGCGACGCGGGCATCCTGCGGGAGTGGCGCATCATCGAGGCGCTGGACGGGACGGACGTCCCGCACACCGCGGCCATCGGCATGTGCGACGACCCCGCGGTGCTCGGCCGCACCTTCTACATCATGGGCTTCGTCGACGGCTGGTCCCCGATGGACAAGCGCGGCGTCTGGCCCGAGCCGTTCAACTCCGACCTGGAGGCCCGCAAGGGGCTGTCCTACCAGCTCACCGAGGGCATCGCCCTGCTGTCGAAGGTGGACTGGAAGGCGCGGGGCCTGGAGGGCCTCGGCCGGCCCGACGGCTTCCACGAGCGCCAGGTCGACCGCTGGACGTCCTTCCTGGAGCGGATCAAGAAGCGGGAGCTGCCCGGCTTCGACACCGCCGCCGCCTGGCTGCGCGCGAACCGGCCGATCGACTTCGTCCCCGGCCTCATGCACGGCGACTACCAGTTCGCGAACGTGATGTTCCGGCACGGCGCGCCGGCGGCGCTCGCCGCCATCGTCGACTGGGAGATGGGCACCGTCGGTGACCCCAAGCTCGACCTGGCCTGGATGCTGCAGAGCTGGCCGGAGGACACGAGCTCGCCGGAGCTGACCGGCAAGGGGTACGCCGACCTCTACGCGATGCCGACGAAGTCGCAGCTCCTCGCGCACTACGCCGAGGTGTCCGGCCGGCAGGTGGACGACTTCGACTACTACCTGATCCTCGCCAAGTTCAAGATCGCCATCGTTCTGGAGCAGGGCTACCAGCGGGCCGGCGACGACGTGAAGCTCCAGTCGTTCGGACCGGTCGTGCTCGGGGCCATGAAGGAAGCCGCAGACCTCGCCGAATCGACGGACTACAAATCATGAGCGAAACACCCCAGGCCCCCGAACTCGTCACCGAACGCGTCGGGCCGACCCTGGTCATCCGCGTCAACCGGCCGGAAGCCCGCAATGCGCTGACCCCCTCGCTGCTCACCTCGATCGGCGCCGCCCTGCTGGTGGCCGAGACCGACCCGGAGATCCGGGTGGCCGTCCTCACCGGCACTGGTGAGAAGGCGTTCAGCGTGGGCATGGACCTCAAGGCCTTCGCCTCCGGAACGGACTTCTCCACCTCGGGGGCGACGGACAAGGAGGGCCAGGCGACCTTCGACCGGCTGCTCGCCGGTGACGTCCGCATCCCCGTCATCGGTGCCGCGAACGGGACGGCGGTCGGCGGCGGCTTCGAGCTGCTGCTCGCCTGTGACCTCGTGGTGGCGTCCTCCGGGGCGAAGTTCGGCCTGCCCGAGGTGAAGCTGGGCCTGTTCGCCGCGGGCGGCGGCGCGGTCGCGGTCGGCAGCCGGCTTCCGCTGGCCCTCGCGCTGGAGCTCACGCTGACCGGCAGCACCTTTGAGGCGGCCCGCGCCCAGCAGCTCGGGCTCGTCAACAGGGTGACCGAGCCGGCGCAGGTGCTGGAGACGGCCCTGGAGCTCGCCGGGCGGATCGCCGCGAACGGCCCGCTGGCCGTCGCCGCGACGAAGGAGATCGTCCGGCTGTCCGCGGAGGATCCCGCCCGCGCCCGGCAACGGTCCTCGGAGCTGTCAGCCATCGTCTTCCCGAGCGAGGACGCGAAGGAGGGCGCGGCGGCGTTCGTCGAACGGCGCCCCGCGCAGTGGAAGGGACGCTGATGGCGCGGCCCGCGCTCTCGCCCGCACCCGCCGGGCGGGCCTGAGATGCGGGCCGCGGTCTGCCGTGAGTACGGCCCGCCCGAGGTGGTGCGGGTCGAGGAGTTCCCGGCGCCGGAGCCCGGTCCCGGCCAGGTCGCGGTACGGGTGAACGCGGCGGCCGTCAACTTCTCGGACGTCCTGCTGGTCGCCGGTGAGTACCAGGTGAAGGTCCCGCCGCCGTTCGTCCCGGGCAGCGAGTTCGCCGGCGTCGTCGAGAGTGTCGGCGCGGGCGTGACCAGCGTCGCGGCCGGCGACCGGGTGTTCGGCACCGGCATTGTCGGCGGCTTCGGGGAGGTGGCTCTCGGCCGCTCCGAGAGCATCACCCGCACGCCGGACGGCATCCCCGACACCGTGGCGGCCGCGTTCGGCGTGGCACACCGCACCTCGTACCACATGCTTCGGTCGGTGGCGCGGCTCCAGCCGGGTGAGCAGCTCGTGGTGCTCGGCGCCGGCGGCGGGGTGGGGCTCGCCGCCGTCCAGCTCGGGGTGGCTCTCGGCGCCACGGTGACCGCGGTGGCGTCATCCGCGGCGAAACTGAAGGCCGCCGCGGCCAACGGTGCGACCCATCTCGTCGACCACCGTTCCTCCGACCTGCGCACGGCGCTGAAGGAGACCCTGCCCGGCGGGGCGGACGTCGTCCTCGACCCGGTCGGCGGCGACCTCTCCGAGCCGGCGCTGCGCGCCCTGCGCTGGCGCGGCCGCTTCGTCACGGTCGGGTACGCCTCGGGGACGATCCCCCGGATTCCGCTCAATCTGGTGCTGCTCAAGGGCATCGAGATCGGCGGGATGCAGCTGCGTGACCTGGGCATCCACGCCCCGGACGAGCTGCGGCGCAACGAGGCGGAGCTGATGGCGCTGTTCGCCGGCGGAACGGTCACCCCGCATATCGGCGCGACCTTCGCCTTCGCCGACAGCGCGGCGGCGCTGCGCCACGTCGCCGACGGCCACGCCGTCGGGAAGACCGTGCTGGAGATCGCGCCCGGCCGCTAGGCACTGGGCGGTCGGTACAGAACCGGGCCGGGCCTGCCGTGTCTCAGCCGCTGTGCGCGTGCCGCTCGGCGAAGAGCCTCGCCCACTCCTTGCGGGAGCGGATGGCGGTGTCGACGTCGGTGGCGGTGGCCCGTAGTGCCCCCACGGTGGCCCGCTCGCGAGGAAGCTCCGTGAACGGGTCCCAGTTGAAGAAGCGGCAGGCGTTCTCCCAGGTGATCTTGTTGATCTCCTCGTCGTTCGCGCCGGCCTGCTCCAGCTCGTTCAGGACGAACTCGGGCGCCTCCGGCCAGATCGAGTCGGAGTGCGGGTAGTCGCACTCCCACGCGATGTTGTCGATGCCGATCTCGCGGCGCAGTTTCAGCGAGGTGGGGTCGGTGACGTAGCAGGCCAGCGAGTGCTCCCGGAACACCTCGCTGGGCAGCTTCCCGCCGAAGTCACGGCGCAGCCACTTCTGGTTGGTGTAGTGCCGGTCGCAGCGGTCCAGGTAGAACGGGATCCAGCCGATGCCGCCCTCGGAGAACGCGAACTTCAGGTCGGGGTAGCTGCGCATCGCCGGGCCCCACAGCAGGTCCTGCGCGCAGAGCGAGGAGATCTGGCAGGCCAGGATGATCAGGTTGTCGATCGGGGCGTCCGGGGCCAGCTTGAGCGCGCCGAAGCCGGTGCCGATGTGCAGGCACATCACCATGCCGGAGTCGGACAGGGCCTCGAACACCGGCGCCCAGAAGTCCAGGTTGTGGTAGCTGGGCAGCCCTTCCAGGTGCGGCAGCTCGGGCATCGTGACCGCCCGGCAGCCCTTGGCCGCGACCCGGCGGATCTCGTTCACCATCAGCTGCGGGTCCCAGGTGGGCAGCAGCGCCAGCGGGATGAACCGGCCCGGGTAGGTGCCCGCCCACTCGTCGATGTGCCAGTTGTTGTACGCCTGGACCATGGTGACCGTGGTGTCGGTCTTGTAGTGGTTCAGGTGACCTGCCGAGAACCCGGCGAAGGTCGGGAAGCACATCGAGGCCAGGATGCCGTTGCGGTCCATGTCCCGCACCCGGTCGTGGATGTCGTAGACACCCGGGCGCATCTCCGCGAACCCGGCCGGGTCCTTGCCCCACTCCTCCGCCGGCCAGGACACGACCGCGTTCAGGCCGCTGACACCGGTGACCCGACCCTGGTAGATCCACTGATCGACGCCCTTGTCGTTGCGCACGACATGGGGCGCCTGGTCCACGAGGTTCGCCGGGACGTGGTTCTTGAACATGTCCGGCGGCTCGACCACGTGGTCGTCGATGCTCACCAGGACCATGTCGTCGATGTTCATGTTCCTCCTCGACCGCCTGATTCGGGAGTGTGCTCCCGACCACACCTCTACTTCTACGCTTTCCCACCCTGACCGTCTCCGCGCATTCGGCCAAGAAGTTTGCGTAGTCGGCCAGACCTGACCGCTGGAAAGCAGCCCGTTGCCTGGCCGTGCCCATGCGTCACACCAGCCCGCCACGCCCTGCGACACCCGCCGCCCCGGCTGCCCGCGCGGGTCGTCGGCGCCGCTCGGCCTGCCGTTCCCCCTGATCAACCATGACTGACGCGCACGTCAGACGCCATCGAATCGGAGGATTGCCGTCCGGATTGCCGAGACCGAGGGCACCTGGCCGGTGCGACCGGCGTCGCACCGTGGTGGACCGCGACCGGGACGTAATCAGGGTGCTCTTTGTGAAGAGCTGATGGCAGGACGACACAGAGGCGGGCTGATGAGCAGGAAGTTGTACAGCGCGCAGGAGATCCAGGAGTTCATCGACGAGTTCCGGGCGAACGGGGGCCGCCCGACGGGTCTCTTCGAAGGTGCCACGCTGCTGTTGCTGGACAGCGGCCCCGAGCCGGATGGTTCGCGGCACGTGTGCCCCCTGAACTTCTACCCCGCGAACGGCCGGTACTACGTCTTCGCCGCCAACGACGGCGCGGACGAGGACCCGCGTTGGCTCGGCCAGCTGAGGGCCGAACCGAACGCGACCATCGAGGTCGAGGGCAAGGTCCTCCAGGTGACGGCCGTCGAGCTCGGGGCCGGCGAACGGGGCATGATCTACGCGCGCCAGGCCGCCCGGAACCCACAGTTCGAGCACTTCCAGGGGATGACGTCCCGCGTCATCCCGGTCGTGGCGCTCATCCCCACCGGCGACGCCTGACCGTGGCCGCCGCCCGGTGCCCGGGGTCCTCCACTCCGGGCACCGGGCGTTCCGGGTGCCGGGCGCTGCGCGGGAACGAGTTCCGCTCGCCCGGCCGCGGACGCACGTTCCGACCTATTGGATGCGCGCATTGCGAGCCGCAAACGCCCTGCCGCGAGGGCCTCCGGATGCCTCCCTATGATCACGGATCGTGCCGGGAACGGTCGGTTCACGATGATCGCCGGGAATGTTGTCCGAGAGTCAGGCCCCAGTCGTGTTCATTGATCCGGAGCGGGTGGCGGCGGCGCTGCCCGCGTACGACCTTGGCCCGGAGGTCGGCTCGGGTGCCTTCGGGTTCGTCCTGGAGGGCCGCCACCGTGGTCTGGACCGCGTCGTCGCCATCAAGGTGATGCCGACCCGGCGCCGCCACCACGCCCTCGACTCGTCGGTCGAGGCGCGGATCCTGGCCCGCTTCGATCATCCGCACATCATCCGGGTGCACGACTACGTCCAGACGGACGATCTGCATCTGATCGTCATGGAGATGATGGCCGGGGGGACCCTGGACGACCGCAAGGGCGTCCTCACCCAGCTCGACGCCTGCGCCGTCGGCCTGGCCGTCGCCGACGCCCTCACCTGCGCGCACTCCAAGGGCATCCTGCACCGCGACATCAAGCCCGAGAACATGCTGTTCGACACGACCGGCCTGGTGAAGGTGGCCGACTTCGGGATCGCGAAGCTCATGAGCGGCGCGGCGGGCCCCACCAGCACCCTGGTCGGGACGCGGCACTTCATGCCCCCCGAACAGCTCCGCGGCGGCCCGCTGAGCGCGGCCACCGACGTGTACGCGCTCAGCGTGGTGCTCCACCTCCTGCTGACCGGCGAGGTGCCGCCGGGCCCCATCCCGCCTCGCCCGCTGCTGGCCTCGGACGGCCGCGAGCATCCGGTGCCGCCTGCGCTGCGCGCCGTTCCCGGGCCGATCCGGGCAGTGATCCAGGCCGCGCTGGCCGAGGATCCCGCGGACCGCCCGCAGACCGCCCGCGGGTTCGCGATCGCCCTTGCGGGCGCCGCCGCCGCGGCCTACGGTCCGGGCTGGCTCGCCCGGGCGGACGTGCCGGTCCATCTCCACGAGGACGTCCGCGTCGCCACGACCACCTCGACCACACCGGCTTCCCTCGCTGGGGAGCAGCCGCCGGCCGTCGCCGGCGCGGTGCTCCCGTCAGCCGCACGTGGCGACGCGCCGGCGCGCGGCCGGGCACCCGGTCCGGCGAGCTCGGCATCAGCGTCGGCGCCGGCATCGGCATCGGCGTCCCCGGCCGCGGCCGGGGACGGGGCCAGGGCCGGGGACGGGAATTCGGGCGCAGTATCCGGGAAGTCGCGCAGCAGCGACGGCGGCGGCCAGCGGCGGCACGCCCGGCCGCGCTCCCACCGGACCCCGCCGCCGCGCCGCCTTCTCACCGCCAGCCTCGCCCTGCTGTTCATCGCCGTCGTGGCCGGGGGCACCGTGCTCGCCGTCGCCCTGAGCCACGACCAGCCCCGCGTCCTCGCCGCCCCGCTGGGCGAACCGCTGACGGAGCACACCGACTGGGTGGTGTCCCTCGCGTTCGCGCCCTCGCCGTTGCCGCCGACGCCGTCGCCGGCGAGGCGGATCCTCGCCAGCGGCAGCAAGGACGGGACAGCGCGCCTGTGGGACGTGTCCGACCCGGCCGCGCCGTACCCGATCGGACCGCCCCTGCCCGGCACCAGCCCCGGGGTGACGTCGGTGGCGTTCTCACCGGACGGAAGGACGCTCGCCAGCGGCAACTGGGACGGCACAGTACGGCTCTGGGACGTCACCGACCCGAGGGCGCCGTTCTCCCTCGGCGCGCCGCTGTCCGTCGACGTCGGCGGCCCCAGATACCCGGAAACGCTCGTCTCGGTGGTGTTCCTCGGCGACGGATCGGCGCTGGCCAGCGCGGGCCCCACCCAGACCACGCTGTGGAACGTCACGGACCGGCAGCGGCCGACCCCGCTCGGCCCGCCCATTCCCGGCCGCACGCGGCTCGCGCGGCTGGTGGGCGCGGACGTCGGTGGCGCCGTTCTGGGACGGGTAGGCGAGGGCTCGACGGTCCGTCTCTGGAGCGTGGCCGACCCCACGCGGCCGGAGCCGCTCAGCGTGCTGTCCTCCGGCCACGTCGGTGATGTCAACGCGCTGGCCCTGTCCCCGGACCAGCGCACCATGGTCACCGGCGGCGCCGACACCGACCTGCGGGTGTGGGACGTCACCGACCGCCGGCACCCGCGCCTCCTCGGGAAGCCCCTCAGACGCCACCAGAGCACCCTGTGGACGGCGCTTTTCCTGCCGGGCGGGCGCACGGTCGTGACGGCCAGCTACGACGGCACGGTGGGCGTCTGGGACGTCCGTGACCGCGAGCACGCGCGCTATGTGGGCCCGATCCGCACCCGTCACACGGACTGGTTGCTGTCGATGGCCCTCTCCCCGGACGGGCGGATCCTGGCGACCGGCGGCAAGGACGGGACGATCCAGCTGTGGAACGCGGCGGGGCTGACCGACACGACGCCACCGGAGAACAGATGAACGCCGCCGGGCCGCGTCGACCGCCGTACTCCCCGCGCGGTACGCCCTAGTACGACGCGCCAGCCTCCCGGCCTGGCGGCTGGTCGTAGAGCGCCTCGTAGCGGTCCGCGTGGAGGCGGTGGATGACGGCGCGTCGGAGCTTGCCGGTGGCGGTGAGTTCCCCGGCCTCCCGGGAGAGATCGCGCGGGAGGACGGCGAAGTGCTTGATCTGCGCGGGCCGGGCGACCCGCTGGTTGGCAGCGTCGACGATCCCACCGACCAGCGCCCGTACCTGGGGGTGCACCGCGAGGCCGGGAAGGTCGGCGGGGAGTCCCCGCTCCCCCGCCCAGGCCACGATCTCCTCCTCGTCCAGGGTCACCAGGCTCACCAGGTAGGGCCGGCGGTCACCGTAGCTGACGGCGTGCGAGATCCAGCGTGACTGGCGCAGCAGGTTCTCCAGCACCGCCGGGGCGACGTTCTTGCCGCCGGCGGTGATGATGACATCCTTGCGGCGGCCGGTGATGGTCAGGAAGCCGTCCGGGTCGAGATGCCCGAGGTCCCCGCTGTGCAGCCAGCCGTCGCGCAGCACCTCCGCGGTCGCCGCCGGGTCGCCCCAGTACCCGGCGAAGACGTGTGGGCCGCGCAGCAGGATCTCGCCGTCGGCGGCGATCGCCAGATCCAGGCCGGGAACCGCCGTGCCCACCGTCCCGACCCGGTTGTCCTCGAAGCGGTTCACCGTGCCCAGTCCGGTGCTCTCCGTCATGCCGTAGCCCTCGAGCACAGGCACACCCGCCGCCCGGAAGAACTCGAGCACGTCCGGCGAGACGGGGGCGGTGCCCGACAGGGCGAGCCGTACCCGGCCACCAAGGACGGCGCGTACGGGTGCCAGCACGTCGTGGGCGTCGGCCTGGCTCGGGGCCTGGCTCGGGGCCTGGCTCGGGGCGAGGATCGCGGACATCCGCGCGTGGATCTTCTCGAAGAGCCGGGGGACCGCGGGGAGCACGGTGGGCCGGACCTCGGCGAGCTCGCTGACCACCTGCGTGATGTCCCCGCCGAAGTACGCCAGCGTCGCCCCGAAGCGCAGGGCACCGAACTGCATCATCTGGCCGAACATGTGCGCCAGCGGGAGGAACAGGTAGACGACGTCGTCGGGGCTGAAGTAGCCGAGCTCCGCGGCCGTCCCGCAGCCCGCGACGAGGTTGCCGTGGGTGAGGACGCAGCCTTTGAGCGGGCCGGCACTCCCCGACGTGTAAATGATCAGGCAGGGTTCGTCGACCGTGACGGCCGCTCGCCGCAGCCGCGCCACCTCGGCGTCCCGGTGCCCGCCGCGCCTGGCGGCATCGCCGAGCGTCGCCAGGTCGGTCACCCCGACCAGAGCCGGGGCCTCGGGAGCACTGGGAGCATCGACTTCGGAGCCGGCCGGCGCGTCCTCCATGGTCAGCACCGTCCGCAGGCCGGGCACCGCGCCGGCGGTCAGCCCGAGGCGCGCCAGTGCCCCGAGGTTCTCCACGACCAGCAGCACCGCGCCGGAGTCCCGCAGGATCCCGGCGCACTCCTGCGGAGAGCTGGTCGGGTAGATCGGCACGACCGCGGCCCCGACCGCCAGCGCGGCGAACGCCACCCGGCTCCACTCGGGCCGGGAGTTCGCCAGGATGGCGACCCTGTCCCGCGGCGCCACGCCCAGGGCGACCAGGCCGGCGGCGAGGTCCGCCGCGTCGGTGGCGACGTCGGTGAAGGTCCGGTCCCGCCACGCGCCGCCGTCGCGGTACCGGACGGCGACGCGTTCGCCGAACCTCGCTGCCGCGAGGAACGGCAGGTCCGACATCACCCGCAGGTCGAACTCGGCGTCGGGTCCGGACAGGACGGGCGCCGCCGGCACGGATGCCGCCGGGACGGATGCCGCCGGGACGGGCAGCGGGGCGGTGTGGAGCGTCACGATGGTCCTCTCGGGTTCCGGCCGGTCAGGTCGACCGAGTACGAAGATGATCAGCGATCCCCCATCGCATGACGGCCCGCTGCCCGAGCAGGCCGACGACCGGGGCGACGACGATCGCGGCGAGCATCGGCCAGGCGAAGTCGGGCCAGCCCACGTGCACGTCCACCGCGAACCACGCCTGTCCCATCCGGGCGTTGAGGTAGCGCGCGAGCCCGAACGCCAGCGGCACGGAGAGCACAAGGGAGGCCACAAGCTGGGCGACGACGCCGGTCATGATGACGGTGCGGATGCGCCGGCCGGAGAGCCCCAGTGAGCGCAGGGTCGCGAACTCGCCGCGCTGCTCGACGATCTGGATGTGGATGAGTGTCGTCACGAACAGGATCGACACCCCGACGCTGAACCCGATCGCGATGTAGATGATGCCCATCATCTCGGCGATCGACGTCTCGAACGCGCTGGTGATGCTGTCCTTGCTGGTGACCCTGGCGATGGTGGCGGTCTGCGTGCGCAGGGCGTCCGCGTAGTCCGGGCCGGCGTCCACGTAGAAGCCGGAGACCACGTCCGGGGTGGTGCCCAGCCGCTGGAGCGCCGGCAGCGTGAGGGTGGCCTGACGCAGGTAGATGTCGTTGGTGATACCGACGACCCGTACCCGCTGCGTGGCCCGTCCCTTGGCGGCGCTGATCTCGTCGCCGAGGCCGACGCCGAGCTGCCCGGCCAGGTCGTCGCTGAGGACGACCTCGTCGGCGGCGGTCGCGGCGCGCCCGCGGGCGGGGGTGACGAGGTGCATGCCCTGGGAGGACGTCAGACCGACCAGCAGGGCGGGGGCGGCCCTGTCCCCGGCGCGCAGCTCCCCGGTGGTGCGTTGGTAGGGCTCCGCGGCGGCCAGGCCGGGGCCGTCGATCGCCGCCCGTGCCTGGCTCTCGGGCTGCGGCTGGCGCAGGTCCACCGCATAGCGCCAGCGTTCGTCCCGGAAGGCTCCGTTGACGGTCTCCAGCGTCGAGGTCATGCCGAGCCCGTAGCTGATCGCCACCGCCACCGAGCCGGCCATCGCCAGGATCGAGGTGAGGGTGAGCAGCCGGGCCCGGGTCAGGCCGCGCAGACCGTGCCGGACGGCGAGGGGCAGCCGCAGCAGTGTCCGGCCGCGGCCGGGGGCCCGGCTGACGGCGGGGACGGGCGACAGCAGCTGCCGCGGCGGAGTCGCCAGCGTGGGGATGCTCGCGACGAGCAGCGTGACGGCCCCGGCGGCGATGCCCATCGCGACCGCGATGGCGGCGAGGGCCGGGTCGATGGAGTGGGTGACATCGCGCAGTTCCATGCCGCTGGCGTAGACCTCGGCGAAGGCCCAGCCGACCCCGATGCCGAGGATCAGCCCGACGACCCCACCCAGCACGCCGACCACCAGACCGAGCCGGACGAGTGCGAACCGCACCCGGCGGCGCCGGTACCCCAGCGCCGCGATGATCCCGAACTCGCGCCGCTTGTCGACGGCGAACCGGTGGAACGTCAGGATTCCGAGCACGATCGACAGCCCGACCAGGGTGAGGACGATCGCCGGGCTGTAGGCGGCGAAGGCGTTGAGGTCGTCACGGACGCTGCGGTAGCTGTAGCCGTCCAGGCGGGGGGTCACGCTGACCACGCCCACGCCGGCCGACTCGAGCT
Source organism: Parafrankia sp. FMc2 (assembly GCF_041008525.1). Classification (NCBI taxonomy): domain Bacteria; kingdom Bacillati; phylum Actinomycetota; class Actinomycetes; order Frankiales; family Frankiaceae; genus Parafrankia; species Parafrankia sp. FMc2. The sequence goes on from NZ_JBFLUG010000098.1 coordinate 15,280, forward strand.
GCCGGGACAGTCGCAGGCCCACAGCCGACGGATCGGCACCGGGAGCAAGGCGGACCAGCAGGCTGTCGGTCAGCGCCGCGCCGGTGATGTCGGCTGCCCGCCCCGGGTCGGCCCACAGCACGCCGAGGGAGCCTGGTTCCGCGACGACGTAGTCCGGGTTGACCGTCGTCACCATGAACTCGGCGCTGGTGCCGATACCGACGACCGCCGGGGTCCACTGCCGCCCGAACGCGGCCACCGTCAGGTGGTCGCCGACGCGCAGGCCCTGGTGCTCGGCGAGCGAGCGGTCGACGACGACCTCGTCGGCGCCCGGGGCGAAGACGCGGCCGTCGAGCAGCTTCCACTGGTTCATCCGCGGCTGCGCCGGCTGGAAGACCAGCTCACCGGCCAGCGATGTCCCGTCGGTCAGCGTGAGCGAGGCCGGCAGCAGGAGGCGCGACTCGACGTCGGCGACGTCGCCGAGGGCGCGTGCGTCGGGAAGATCCGCGGTGGGCACCGGCTCGACCTGGACCTCCAGGTCGGCCGTGTGGAGCTGGCGGACAAGGGTGTCCTGTGTCGCCCGCAGGTCGTGCAGGGCACTGGCGATCGCGAACTGGATGGCCACACCGCTGCCGAGGATCAGGACCAGTGCGAGTACCCGGCCCCGGACCGACCAGAGATCACGCCACAGCTTGGTATCGAGGAGTGCCATCGGGCTCACGCCGGCCCGCGGCCGGCCTGCGCCGGCGGTGAACCGGCCGGCCACTCCACGCCGTACCGCGCCACCCGCGGGGCCTCGCGCAGACGCCCGCGGGTCAGTTCGACCACCCGGTCGGCACGGGCGGCGATCTTCGCGTCATGGGTGATGAGAACCACCGCCGACCCGCTCATGCGCTGCGCCGCGACGAAGAGCTCCAGCACGGCGGCGGCCGTCTCCTCGTCCAGATTCCCGGTGGGCTCGTCGGCGAGGATCAGGGGGGTCTCCTTCGCCAGCGCCCGCGCGATCGCGACGCGCTGCTGCTCTCCACCGGAGAGCTGCCCGGGAAAGCGGTCCCGCTTCGCCGCCAGGCCGACGCGGTCCAGCCACTGGTCGGCACGCTGCCGGGCGTCCCGCGGCATGGGCACCATCGCCTCCAGGCCGAGCAGGACGTTCTCCCGCGCGGTCAGAGTCGGGAGCAGGTTGAAGAACTGGAAGACGAACGCGACGACATGCTGGCGGAAGCTCTCCAGCTCCTTCGCCCCCAGCGTGCGCAGGTCACGGTCGGCGACCCGGATCGTGCCGGCCTGAGGGTGCTCCAGGCCGCCGAGCAGAGTCAGCAGCGTGGATTTCCCGCTACCGGACGGCCCGACGATGACGACGAACTCCCCGCCGCGCACGGTGAGGTCGGTGCCGCGCAGCACCGGCACCGGTCCGTCCGTGCCCTGGTAGGCGTAGGACAGATCGCTGGCCTCCACCACTGGTCCGGTCACCCGGTCACTCTCCTTTCCACGCGCCCGGGGCCACGTCCTGGACAGCGCTCTGGACGGCGCTCTGGCCGTTCCGTGCGGGCAGACCGGGGCTGTTCCTCCCCGCGACCCGAGGCGCGCGGCGCCATTGGCGTCATGCCCGCGCCCGCGTCCCCGCGGGGTCGCGGACCTCCATCACGCTGCCCCGGGTGAAGAACCCGCTGCCGTAGCCGAGAAAGAGAAGCGTCTGGCCGGGACGCGGGCCGCCGCTGCCGCGCAGCAGTTCGTCCAGCGCGTAGTACAGCGACGCCGAGGAGGTGTTCCCGTACCGGTCGAACGCCCGGAAGTTGTGGTCGACCTGCTCGGGACGCAGCGCGAGCGCCGCCGTCAGTTCACGGAGCACCTTGCTGCCCGCGGTGTGCAGCACCGCGAAGTCGACGTTGCGCTGCCACTGGGGGATCTGCCGGTCGACCAGATAACGGGCCTTCTGCGCGGTCGTGGTCAGATGGCGGCGCACCAGTGGTTCCATCACCAGCCGCACGCCCCTGCCGGCGACCGCGGGAATGGTGTTCGCCAGCCGGATCTCGTGGTAGACGGCGTTGGGCTCGTAGGTGATCGTCGACAGTGCCTCGTCATCGGTGAGGACGCTGCCCGCGTGTCCCCGGATGCGAAGCAGCGGTGTGTGGCGGTGCGGCCGGCGGGCGACGAGGAAGGCCCCGACACCGTCACCGAACACCGTGTTCGCCACCAGGCTCGCGGCGGTGTCGGCCAGCGGGTTGGCCATCACGGAGGTCAGCTCGCTGGACACGACCAGGCCGAGCTCGCCGGGGCGCAGCAGGTCGCCGGCCAGCTCCAGCCCCAGCAGGGCCGCGGCACATCCCATGTAGCCGAGGTCGACGATCCGGGCCCGGGGGTGGAGGCCGAGGCTGTTGCCGACGATCGAGCTGAGGTTCGGCACCATGCCGCCGACCGTGGTGTTGGTGACGACCGCCCTGATCTTCCTCGGGTCGACGCCGGAGCGGTCGAGCAGCTCGCGCACGCATCGCACCGCCAGCTCGCCGGTGCGCCGCCGGTACCGTTCGTAGCGTTGCTGGTAGGTCTCGCTGTGGGTGTCGTCGACCGCGAAGTCCGCGAAGTAGCGGCTGCGGCTGCTGGCGAGGAGCTTGTGGTAAAGCTCGACGAACTCGTCCGTCAGCTTGGGCCGCAGCCGCTGGTCGACCATCGCCCGCATGTCGTCGTTGGTGACCCGGACGAGGTGGCGGTCGCCATCGAGTGGCATGGCCGCGAGGATGTCGAGCCCGGTCACCCCGCCTTCTCCCCGCCCACCGCTGGCTTTTCTGCTGCTGCCGGCTCCTCGTCCGCTGCTGGCTTCTCTGCCGCCGCTGGTCTTTCTGCCGCTGCCGGGTTCCCCGGCGGCGTGCCGGTGCCGTCGCGAGTGGGCTGCCGCGGAATCCTGGGGCGGCGTCCCAGGAGATAGGGCGGCAGGTCACGCACCGGCAGGAGCTCGACGACGACGAACAGCCCGTCGTCACGGTTACCGGCGACGTAGTCGTCGTAGGCCCGTCCCGTGGGGTGGGCCGGAGCCGGCTCCGAGCGCAGGGCGTAGCCCAGGTCACGCATACGGTCCGGGACGAGCCCGCGGTCGCTCACCGTGGTGACGCCCAGGTGTGCCGCGGTGTCGGCGTACCAGGACCCGAACGGGTTGGCGCGCTGCGGAGCGAGCACGTCCGGGAAGCAGCGGCCGCCCACCGCACGCATGTTCCGGTAGCTGCGCGGACTGTTTGTCACGCCGGCGAGGAACACCGGCCGCCACGGAGGGATGCGCAGGACCGCCCGCCGGATGAGGAGGTGGCCGAACCTGGCCTGGAGCCCGCGGAACCGAGGGTCGGCAAGCCTGCCGGCGAGACTGAAGTGCAGCACCGTGCGGCCGGCGACGCGCCGACGCTGGAAGAACTGGAAACCGACCACGTCGTCTCCCTCGCGGGCGACGAAGATCTCGTCGACGGCGCGGGTGTACCGGTCGATGACACGGCCGGGCTCGGCGGCCTGGAAGCTCGACGCGAACACGTGGGCGACGCCGCTGCGGGTCGGCTCGTCGAGCGACCGGCTCGGCAGAAGGTCGATCGTCGTCAAGGGAGCTCTCCAGCGGTCCTGGCCGGCGCCGCGGTGCGCGCCGTCGTGGGGGACGCCGTCGTGGGGGACGCCGTGGCGGACGGCACCATGGCGGGCCCGGCGGCGCGGCCGGCGGGCAGCGGACGGGGCAGCGCGTCCCGGAAGATCTCGATGGGGTCGCGCCGGCGCAGCCGCCACATGAAACCCAGGAACGGAACCTCGAAGGGCTGCCGGTAGCCCTCGCCCCGCAGGTGTCGACGGGCCTTGTTCAGGGAGTACCAGGGCACCCCGGGAAAGAGGTGGTGCTCGGTGTGCCGGTTGAAGTTGAGGGCGAGCGCCACGCCGAGCCAGTCGGGCAGATGTGTGGAACGGGTGAACGCGTCCTGCTCGGCGAAGGGCACCGGTGCCGGGTGCGCGTCGGAAAGGAACGGGAAGAGCTCCGAGTGCTGCGGCAGGTTCATGTTCTCGATGACCACGTAGAACACCACCAGCATGGGGAGGAAGTAGGTCGCCCAGGCGGCCGGGCCGACGACGGCGGCCGCGGTCACGTGGGGGACGACGCACACCGCGTTCGAGAACCAGCCCCGCGCCGGTTTGTGGCCCGGGATCCCGGCCGGCCGCACCGGATATCCCCAGAAGACCTCGAACAGGAACTTGATGAAGGGGATCGGCAGCCACAGCCGCCAGACCAGCCGGAAAAGCGTGTTCTGTACCCGTCCCGCCTTCCACAGCGCCAGCAGGTGCGCCTGGGTGGGATCCTTGTCGATCACCCCGACCCAACGGTGGTGCAGGAAGTGGATGTGCCGCCAGGAGTAGTACGGAATGAGGCAGAACACACTTCCCAGGTGCCCGCTGACCGAGTTGGCCCCGACCCGTGTGAACAGGGATCGGTGGCCGCTCTCGTGCAGGATGACGAACCACCGGAAGACCGAGATCCCGGCCAGGACCTCCAGGGCGAGGAAGGCCGGGCTCCAGGGCGAGGTGCGGTGCAGACCCCACGCGATCGCCACCAGCAGCAGACACTCCCCCAGCACCGTGGCAAGGCCCTTGACGTCACTGACCCGCAGCAGACCCGCATCGCGCAGGGCCACCCGTGAGCGGCTGAACCGCACGGTCTCCATCACGCCTCCCCGGAAGGGGCCCTCGACGGGCCCACGGCCTCACCCACGCCACCCGTCGGCGCGAAGTGGGCTTCGAGTGCCGCGTGCCGCCGCCGGAACGTCGAGGCGAGCAGCACCCGGCACAGCAGACTGTCGACGAGCGGCCCGAACCGGGTGACCACCTGCAGGTGGTCGATGACCCTCGTCCCGCCACCAGGCCTCGGCTCGAACAGGTGAACGTGCCTGAACAGCCGGTAGGGCCCGCCCGCCATCTCGTCGACGAAGCGCACGTTCTCCTGGTACTCGACGACCTCTGCCCGGTGGGTGAGCCACAGGCCGGGCGCCAGCCGGTACCGGAAGTGCAGAAGGTCGCCCTTGCACCACCTGTCCAGCGAGCTGCGCCAGCGGACCCGGTAGGGGAACAGCTGCTCGAAACCCATGCTGCTGGTGCAGTGGCGGAAGACCTCGGGCACCGGCGCGGGCAGGTCCGAACTGTAGATCAACATGGTCATTCCGCTGCCCTCACAAGTGAGGTGGCGGAGACCGGCTGGCGCGGCAGGGTCGGAAACGGCTGGGGCTGCGGCTGGGGCTGGGGCGTGGCGACTGTCGCCCATCCTGCGTCGTGCGCCCAGGCCCGCAGGAGGTCCCGGTTCCCCGCACACCGTGGCAGGTAGTAGGAGGCCAGGCGTTCGGCGAGTCGGGAGCGGCGGTCCTCGCCGGTGGCCACCAGACGGTCGAAACCGGCGCGCAGTGCGGTGGCGAGGTGGGGGGTGTCGTGCCCGATCGCAAGATCGGACATACCGAGTTCGCCGTAGATGCTGGCGAGCCGCTCGTCGTGGTGGAGAGCCATCTGTGGCACGGACGTCTCCATGGACAGAACGCACGCGTGGTAACGAGAGGTGACCAGGTAGTCCAGACCACGCAGGTCGGCCACCATCTGGCGGGCCGTTCGCTGCCCGGCAAAGCTGGCGTGGGTGCGGTCGAGCACCTCCGGCGGCAGCGTGTCGAGGATCTGGCGGCAGATCCGGGTGTCCAGGGCCTCCATCGCGACGAGCTGCACCTCCCAGCCACGATCCCGGACGACGTGGACGAGCAGGTCTGACCAGGCTGCCACCAGCTCCTGGGTGCGCCGGGCCCGTTCAGCGTTCCAGGAGTAGTAGTACGGCCAGTGGTAACGGAGCTCGCGGCTGCCCCACGGACGGGCCCGCACCGGCCACACGTGGAAGTTCACCGGCGCCAGACCGACGCGCGGGGAGCGGCCGGCCGGGCGAGGGGCGCTGTGCCGGTACTGGAACGCGGTGTCGGTCGTGTCGAGGACCGACCGGGTGACCCCGGCCTCGCGCAGGGTGTCGCGGGCAGCCGCCGTCCGGACGATGATCAGGTCCATCGACCGTGCGACATGCCGGGTGAGCAGACGGTTCACGGGCTTCATGCGGCCGGCGTCGACGGCGTAGGCGACGGTGGCAGCACCCGCCCGGCGCGCGGTCCAGGCTCCCCACAGGAACAGATAGAGCAGCGCGCTGCTCCAGCTGTCCTTGAAAAGGCTGCCCTCCACCAGCATGACCACGTCGTGGCGGGCGGTGAGTCGCCGCACGGCGGCCGGGTAGACGTAGGGGATCTCGACGACGGACAGCGTCGCCGACTCCGTGATCAGCCGGAGGGTGTTGGCGCGGCTCGCGGTGCCGACAGTGATCTCCACGTCCGGACCGAAGACGGCGCGAACGTCCTCGATGATGGTCAGCAGACGGATCTCCGACCCGGTGTTCTCAGCGCCGAGGTAACCCAGCAGCAGCACACGCGGAGTACTGGTCCTCTCTTTGGTCATGTCGTCCCCGTGTGTCACAGCACCGACTCCGCCCCGGCGGAGGATCCGACCAGCGTGCCGCTCGGAGCCGTCGCCAGCGCCGCCCGCGCCCCGTCAGGCACCCGCGCCCCGTCAGGCACCCGCGTTCCGTCAGGCACCCGCGTTCCGGAGACCACTCGCGTCTCCGCCTCGAGCTCGTCGAGAAAGGCCTGGACGAACTCGCGCATGCGGACCAGATCCAGCCAGTTACCGGCGTGCCCGTGGTCGGCCCCGCAGGCCCGCACATTGGCCCGGTCGTAGGTGCGCTCGTAGCACAGGTAAGGCAGGTAGTGACGCATCTTCCGAAGCAGGACCGCCTCGACCAGGTTGTCCCGCTGCTCGGGGGCGCCGGAGAACTCCGCCTCCAGCGCCAGCCCGATCAGCGGCGGCACCCCGTAGACGAGGTCGGCCAGACTGAGCGGCCGTTCGTTGGTCAGGTGATACACCCGACCCGTCGTCGCGGCTCCCTGATCGAGGATCGCCAGCATCTCGTCGACCACCACGTCGACCGGGATCAGATTGATACTCGCCTGTCGCTTGGCGGGCAGCCGCACCGAAGGCGTGCCCTCGGGGATGTGCCCCGCTGCCTTCCACAGGAGCTCGACCACCTTGTAGAGACCGGTCCGCGAGCTCGTGCGCAGGGTGCGCGAGTGCCCGATGATGATGCTCGGGCGGAAGATCCGGACACCGACGGCATGGCTCGCCGCATGCTCCCGGACCAGCCCCTCCGCGTACCACTTGCTTTCCTCGTACACGTTGGTGAACGCCTCCGGACAGCGGGTGTCCTCCTCGGTGATCAGGCCTTCCCGGGTTCCCGAGACGTAGGCGGTGCTGATGTAGTTGACGGCGTGCAGGCCGGACGTGTCGGCCAGCTCGGCGAGCAGCCGGCGCGTGCCATCCACATTCGACGACCACACCTCGCCCCGGTCCTCCTCGCGGAAGGACAGATTGGCCGCGCCGTGCAGCACCTCGAACCCGTCTGTAGCGCGCACCCATGCCTGCCAGACCGGGTCATCCCGTAGGCGCAGCACACGCAGATCCGCAGGCAGGACAGTGATGCGGCGCGCGCACGCGCCGACGTCGAAGGCCGTCCCGCAGTCCGCGGCCGCGGTCGCCAACGCGGCCAGCACCCGCTCCCGCGGAGCGGCGTCGCGCGCCCCCCGTACCAGACACAGCACCCGCCCGTCCGGATGGGAGTGCAACCATTCCAGCAGTACGTGAGAACCGAGGAAACCAACGGTTCCCGTGCAGAGAAGATCCACTCGCTCTCTCGTTTCTTTGCCAGTCACCAGCACCGACCCATCCGGTTAATTCTCTAGCTGCTTTCGCAGCCGAATGGCCGGCGGTAACGAACCCAGCCGGTTATATCACGGGTCTCGACTTCATTAGCGCCACCAACTTCGACCACACCCGGAGAGAATCGAAGAACATCCCGGACTTTTCATCACCAAATAGCAGTACCGTGCTTCGTCTTATTGCCTTTGTAGATTGGTTTTCTTTGTAACTCCCGGCTGCGCTGACCAATCGTTGCCAAACTCGATCTTCACTGCATGGAGGAGCGGTCTGGGAAGTAGTGAGGCGCGGGTCCGGATATGGCTCGATCACCGGAATCCACCAGATCTGTCGAAGAAGGAGGGGCCTGGGCGCGACCGCGAAGACATCCTGAATGGTGGGGGTCTGGTATTCGCCATCGACCTGTCCGGGTATCGGCAGGCCGTAATCGGGTCATACCCCGGGCACAAGCTATACGCAATCCCGGTGGCCGTCGGAGCAGTCACTCGCCTGTCGAGGTGCGGCCGCAGGCCGCGGCGGTGTGCGGGCGGCCATCCGGCCGAGGTCGCCGGGGCCGCCAGGGCCGCCGGGGCCGCCGGGGCCGCCGCGAACAAGGAGGAAGTCGGCCATCTGCGGCGGCATAGACCTGTCAGACCGCCTACCTGCGGCTTCGTCCCACCAGAACCGCCCTGGTCGCCGCGCCCACCTGGCTGCCTACCGCGCCGCGGCCAGGCGGTGAGGCCGCCGGGTCTCGCGGATTCTGGACAACGTCCGACGCTTACCAGCGATGGTGCATGCCGCTTCCTGGCTGTTGCTGCCGATGACCGGCTGGAAGTGCTGTTCGTCCTGGCGCTGACCATGGGTCTGCGCCGTGGTGAGCTGCTCGGTCTGCACTGGTCGGATGTCGACCTCGGCGCGAGGTCGCTGCATGTCCAGCGATCCGTGCAGCGGGTGGACCGCGCACTCTGCCTGGTCCGGCCGAAGACCCGCGCTCCTGGAGCCGCGGAACGTCACACGACGGGTGGAGCAGCTCCGCGGACGGGCAGATCTCCCGGGGCTCCGACTACACGATCTTCGCCATGCGTACGCAACGTTCCTCCTGGCGGCCGGCCCTCCTGGCGACCGGCGTCGAACCGCGGATGGTGATGGAGCTCCTCGGGCACACGACGTCCCGGATGACGATGGAGCGCTACGGCCACGCGCTCCCCGAGCGTCTGCAGGCGGCTGCCGAGGCCGTGGACAGCTTCCTCCGCGGTCCGGCTGGGATAAGCCGGACCGCGGCCACGGCTGACGCAGCTTGGCTACACGGTTGGCTACATAACGATCAAGGAAGGCCTGACCGCGAGAGATCACCGCAGGTCGAACGAATGGACAAAACCGTCCACAATACGAACCATCACCCGAAAATCGCTGCGCCGATGACAACGCTCGAGACTATAGACATGTCAGACCGCCTACCTGCGACTTCGTCCCACTAGAACCGCCATAGTCGCCACACCCGCCCTGGTTGCCTACCGCCCCGCAGCCAGGGCGGGGACCCACGCCCACCGATCGGCACGCGTTCCCGCGCTTGGCACCGCGACCGTCCCGTTCGTCGTCGGTAGCGCCGTGATCGTCGAGGCGCTGGCGCTGGCGCTGGCGCTGGCGCAGTGCGCTCGGGCGTGAGTCAGCTGAAGGCGTCGAGTCCGGTGAGGTCGGCGGAGAGCGCCCAGAGCCGCGTGGCGCCGGCGGGGTCGGCCGCCCACGGCTTGTAGCCGCCGATCAGCATGTCGTCGGTGGTGGCGGGAGATGCGAGGTTGCAGTCCTGGCAGTAGGTGCCGCCGTGTCCCGCGAGCTGCGCGCTGGTGGCTGCCCAGAGGGCGGTCGCGGCGCCCTGGGCGGGCGTCTTGAATCCCGTGGCGGGCCGGCCGTGGGCGTCGATCCAGCCCAGAGATCGCTGCTCGACCTCCGGTATGTGCCGCTGCAGCGGGGTGAGGATGCTGCCGGGATGGACCGAGAAGGCATGGATGTCCGCGTTCCTGGCCAGGGCGTCGAGATGGAGGGCGAACAGCGCGTTGGCGGTCTTCGACTGCGCGTATGCGATCCAGCGGTCGTAGCCGGTGGTGAGCTGCGGGTCGTGCCAGCGGATGCCGGAGAGGAAGTGGCCGGCGGAGGAGAGCACGACTACCCGTGATCCGGGTTGCAGGGCAGGGCGGAGCAGGTTCACCAGGGCGTGGTGACCGAGATGATTGACGGCGAAATGCCCTTCCCAGCCGGGACCGACCCGGCTCTCGGGGATCGCCATGACCCCGGCGCCACAGATGAGGATGTCGATGGTCGTGCCGGTGTCGAGGAGCTGGTGGGCGTAGCGCCGGATGCTGCTCAGGTCAGCCAGGTCGAGCTGGCCGACGTCAACTCGTTGCATGCCGGCGGTGGCCCTTCTCCCGGCATCGGGTCGGCGGGCTGGCACAAGGACGCGCGCGCCGGCACGGCTCAGCGCTCGGGTGCTTTCCAGGCCGAGCCCGGAGTAACCACCAGTGACCAGCGCCGTGCGTTCGCTGAGGTCTGTTCCCGCGAGGACCTGGGCGGCGGTGGTGTCGCGACCGAACGGTGTTCTGGGCGGATGGTGTGGGGGTGAGGTGGTCATGCGGCGAACGTACGATCTGGAGTGCACTCCAGCTCAAGGGGAGAGGACGGGGTCCGGTGGCGGCCGAGCGCTTCTCGATCGGTGAGGTGGCGACCCGAACCGGGTTGAGCGTGGACACGCTGCGCTGGTTCGAGCGCGAAAGGTTGCTCCTACGGTCCGTCTCGCGTACCTCTGGCGGCCGGCGTGTCTACGACACCGCCGATCTGGAGTGGCTGCACCTGATCAACCGGCTGCGTACCTCCGGTATGCCGATCGCCCGCATCCGCGAGTTCGCCGGTCTGGTGCGGTCGGGGCCGGGAAACGAGGCCGAGCGCTTGGCTGTCCTGGTCGAGCACGAACAGGCTGTCCAGGTGCGGATCGCGGAGCTGGCGGAACACCTGGCCGTGATCCAGGAGAAGGTCCGGATCTACGGCGAGCATGTCCTGGCGGGCACCGCGGCGGGTCTCTGGGCCCCGGTAGCTGGGAACGACTGACAGTGCCCGTGCTCTCCGCGCCCGCATACCCGACCACGACGACACCACCGGCCTTGAAGGCATCGCACGACGTTTCGCCACTCCCAGTCGGGAGCCGACATACTAAGTAGCAAACCGGTCGAGGAACACAAGGGGACTTGAACCACCCATAATTCTCTTACCTGCACAAACGCGATGTCACCGCGACACGCGAACGGCGCTGCCCACCAAGACGATCGAAAACAAGATATTTTCGCAGGTCATCCGTAGGTGACCCTGCATGGTGGGCAAAACCGTCCACGATGCGAACCGCTATCCAAACATCACGGGGCCGACCACAGCCCTCGAGTCCTAGCTGCTCCAGGCTACGTTCTTACAGGCCCGACCGCGGGCCCCTGGTCGGCTTGACGTTCCTTTCGGGCCGCTCGGGTCGAATGGGTACGGACCGACATAGTTCACTCGCCCCCGTTGCTGACGCCGCCGAGTTGTTCGATCCGCTGAGCCGCAGGTCGGTCAGCGCGGCGACGGAGGCGGTGAGTGAGCCGTCCGACGCACGAGCAGACGGCTCCGAATCCTGTGACATGACACCGCCCGCCAGCGGCCCCCGGTGCCCTGGCAGCTCAGGGCGCGGTGAGGGCTGCGGTGGGCTGGAGGCGGGAGGCGCGGGTGGCGGGGTAGAGCCCGGCGACCGCGCCGATGACGATAGTGGCGCCGAAAGCGAGAAGCATCGCCCAGGAGGGGACGACGGCAGGCCAGGCCTGAATGGTGGCGTAGCACGTGGTGACGCCGGTGCCGAGGATGAGTCCCGCTATCCCGCCGAGTGTGGACAGGAGAAGCGCCTCGGCGAGGAACTGGTTGCGGATGTCCCCGCGTGTGGCCCCGAGCGCGCGGCGAAGTCCTACCTCGCCTCGTCGTTCGAGGACGGATATGACCATAGTGTTCGCGACGCCGATGCCGCCGACGAGCAGCGCGACGGAACCGAGGCCGAGCAGGAGCCCGCCGAGGGTGGAGTCGGCCGCGTGCTGGGCGGCGAGGGCGTCGGAGGGACGTGAAACGTCGACCTCGTTGGGCGCCGTGGGGTTGGCCGTGCGGGCGAGCAGCGTCTGCACGGCTTCGACATGGTTGGGGTCTGTGCGGGTGTACAGGGTGGTCGGGTGGGTGTCGAAGCCGAGCAGGTCGGCGGCGACGGGCCAGCCCACGAGGGCGGCGCGGTCGAGCTCGGGCGCGAGGCCGACCGGGGCGAGAACGCCGACCACGGTGAACCACTGGCCATCGAGGTAGATCTGCTGATCCGGTCCGGTCGAGTCGACGCCCAGATGGACCGCCGCCGTCGATCCGAGGACCACAGCGGGATAGTGCTGGGTCGCCTCGTTGAGGTAGGTACCGGCGACGATGTCGGCGCCGACGGTGTCGGGCAGGTCCAGCCTGGTTGTCAGCACGGCGATACTGCCGGATTCCGCAGCCGGGATGTGGTCGTTGCGGTAGACCTTGGCGTCTGGCACCAGGCCTGTGGCGCTGACCGACTCGACGTCGCCGATCACGCCGATCATTGTGACGGCCTCGGTCGGCAGGTGTGCCTGATCACCGAAGAGGTTCTGACCGGGGCTGATGGTGAGCAGGTTGGTGCCGAGTGCGGCGATCTGGCGGTGGAAGTCCTCCCGGCTGGAGGAGGAGATGCCGATCACCGAGATCATGGCCGCGATGCCGATCGCGATCCCCAGGGCGGACAGCGCGACACGCATCGGTCGCGAGCGCAGACCGGTGGCGCCGACCCGGGCCAGCTCCCGCGCCGCGAGCCGGACCGGGCGAAGCACCGGGTCGGCATCCGGCACCGGTGCGGGGTGAGTCGCAGGTTCGGACTTGCTCGTCGGCGAGGTGCCGTCCTGAGTAGGTGCGTCGGTCGTTGGTGAGGCACCGGTCGTTGATCGGGCGGTGGTCATGCGCGGGCTCCCTGAGGTGTCCGGACGTCTCCGCTGTCGCCGACCTTGTGGCCGTCCCGCATCTCGATGCGGCGTGGCAAGGCGGCGGCGATGTCGCGGTCATGCGTGATGATCACGATGGTGGTTCCGGCGGAGTGGAGCTGTCGTAGCAGGACCATCACCTCGGTCCCGGACGAGGAGTCGAGGTTGCCGGTGGGTTCGTCGGCGAGCAGCAGCGTGGGCTCGCCGACCACAGCGCGGGCGATCGCGACGCGTTGGCGTTCGCCGCCGGAGAGCTCGTGCGGCCGGTGGTGGACTCGGTGACCGAGACCGACCCGGTCGAGGGCTGCGCGTGCGCGTTCGAGCCGTTCCGAACGACGTATGCCGCCGTACAGCAGGCCGTCGGCCACGTTGTCCAGCGCCGGCACGCCAGGGGCGAGGTGGAACTGCTGAAAGATGAATCCGATGCGCTGCGCGCGCAGCGCCGAGCGCTGGTCGTCACTCAGCGCGTGGACCGGCTGGCCGTCGATGGTAACGATTCCCGTCGTCGGCCCGTCGAGGGTGCCCAGCAGGTGGAGCATCGTCGACTTGCCCGACCCGGACGGCCCGACGATCCCGACGAGCTCGCCGTAGTTGATCCGCAGGCTGACGTCGGCCAGCGCGCTGACCGGGCCGAAGCGCCTGGACACCCGGTCGAGGACGACGATGGGAACCGCGGCGCTGATGGCGCTACCTTCCCTTCGCACGGTGGATCCCGGCAGGGAGCGCTTGCGGTGCTTGTCCCGTGAGGACTGATGTGAGACGGCGCTCCTGCCTGGACCCGGCGAAGGCCTGACGCCCA